>CAMARL010000199.1 GCA_945860325.1 Spirosoma fluviale
CTTGTGGACCACGTTAAAATAAAAACAAAAACGAATAATAAGCGAATCATGTAAATCGATTTGGTTTGCAAATTTAGCTTGAATTTACACAATTTATAGAAAAATGAACTTTAATTTAGGAAGTTGAACTCCTGCAAATCAAATGTTTCTTCAGGAGAGGATTGAAAAGGTAGCCATTCCTTTTCAAATTGTTTTATCGCTGAGCCACTCATCTTTTTATGCAAACAAATATGAATGCCCAAATCGATATTGAGATAAATACGAACCTCGTCTAATTCAAATACGATGGTCCAGTCTTGAGATCGAATAAAAAAATTAGCTGGTAAAATCCAGGCTTGGCTAACATTTATTCGTGTGGGCATACCATATTTTTTTTCCGGATTAGGATTAAAAAATAGCCCTGTTTCCCACAATTGAGTTTGTGTTGTACTAATCATTTATTATTTCTACTTAGTTGGCGGAATTAAAACAAAATTTCATTTAAGCTTAATATTATAATAAAAAGCAATTCAATCTGTCCTTTCTTGTACCTAATCATCAAAAAGGCACAAAATAACTACGCTTATAACCGAAAAGAAAAAAGAATTGTTTTGAAATTTAAACGATTTATTAACACTGTTCATTATATTTGCAATGTAAATAAAAGTCATGGGGATTTTAGAAAGAAAGGAAAAGCAAAGGGAAGAAATCAGGAAAATGATTTTGGAAGCTTCCATGCAGTTGTTTGTCAAGGAGGGATTTGAAAACGTATCCATTCGGAAAATTGCAGATCTCGTCGAATATAGCCCGACTACCCTTTACATTTATTTTAAGGATAAAAATGAAATCTTATTTCATCTCTGTGAGATGGGATTCGAGCGAATGATTGCATCTAATTTGGCGCTGGTACAAATTGAAAATCCGATTGACCGACTGTATTTATTGGGGGAAAATTACATCAATTTTGGTTTAGAGAATCCTGAATATTATGATTTGATGTTCATTCAAAATGCTCCCATGAAAACGATTAGAGAGCAAAATGTGGGTCATTGGCCCAACGGAGATATCGCATTAGAAACCTTAAAACATATTATTCAAGAATGCATGGATAAGAAATTAATTCCAACAGGCGATGTGGCCACGATATCCATGGCCGTATGGGCGGTTGCCCATGGTCTGGTTTCGTTAGCGATACGCCAACGATTAGAGCGATTAGTAGAACCCGACAAGGTGGTACAATCCATGCATGAATCGATTCGATGGATGATTAATACACTGAAAAAAGCCTAAGAAAATGAAGTTACTATTACCCTTATTGTTTTTGCTATTTCCATTTGCCGTGGTCATGGGCCAAAAGTCCATTTTGGATGAATACATCGAAATGGGTTTCCAGCAAAATATCGTACTCCAACAAAAATCTATATCAGCAGAAAAAGCCCTTTTATCTTTGCAGTCTGCCCAAAGTCTATATCAGCCGACACTCGCTTTTCAAGGGGGATATCAAACAGGTGAAGGGGGTCGAAGCATTTCATTTCCGGTAGGCGATATGCTTAATCCAGTATATGCCACGTTAAACCAGTTGACAAAAAGCGCTGCCTTTCCTCAAATCAATAATGTAGAAACGAATTTCTTTCCGCGTAATTTCTATGATGTTAAATTGACCAGTGTCATGCCCATTTACAATCGGGACATCTCGATCAACAAAGAAATCCAAAGTCAAACATTGGGCATTCAAAAAGCGGATATCCAAGTATATAAAAGGGAGTTAGCCAAAAACATTAAGATCGCATATTTAAATTATTTGATGGCCAACAAGGCGATTGGCATTTACCAAAATGGATTGCTTTTGGCCCAAGAAGGCAAAAAAATAAATGAGAAATTATTGGCCAATGGCAAAGGCCTACCCGCCTATATTCTTAGATCTGAAAATGAGATTGTGCAGTTGGGCTCCCAATTATCCGAAGCAGAAAAACAAGCAGAATCCGCCAAAATGTATTTCAATTTTCTCCTAAATCGCGAATTACTAACGGAGATTAAAACGAATTATAATGAGCAGGAAGCGTTAGACATTTTGAAAAAAAACCTAGTCGCTGAGATAGATCAAAGAGAAGAATTAAGCATGTTGAAACAAGCCATTTCGTTACAGCAGTCGGTCGTAAAAATGAATGAAGGTTTTTATTTACCTAAATTAAATGGCTATTTAAACTTAGGTTCGCAATCGTCCAATTGGGATTTCAATCAGAAATCGACCTACTATTTATTGGGCATGCAAGTAGATATCCCCATCTTTTCAGGCAAGCGAAATTTGAACAAAATAAAGCAGTCGGCGATGGATGTTGACATGGCTAAAAAATCACTTGACCTAACCAGCAAGCAAGTCAATCTCGCCCTTCAAATCGCACAAAAAAACCTAACACAAACATGGGTTGCTTTCCGAGCAAGTCAGAAGCAAATCGAGGTAGCGAATACCTACCAAAGGCTGATCGACAAAGGGTATAAAGAAGGGGTAAATACGTATATAGAAACGTTAGATGCGAGAAGTCAATGGACCAACGCCCATTTATTATTGAACTTAAATCAATTTAAAATTTTAATAGCCGCAGCCCAAGTAGAACGTGAAGCGGCCACCTATCCTTTAAAAAATGACTAATATGAATCTGATAAAATACATTTTTTCAAGCTTTGTTTTGATCTTTTTCCTATCCGCCTGTGCTAAGAAAAAAGTGGAAGAAACCAACATGGCTACCGATGTGATCCCGGTTAAAGTCATTCAAATAAACCAAGAAGCGGTAGGTCAGTCGATTCATGCTTCCGGTGTTTTTACGACGGAAGACGAGACGTATTTAGGCTTTAAAATAGGGGGTATTATTCAAAATATTTTGGTTAAGGAAGGGGATGCGATCAAAGCGGGCCAATTATTAGCCACGCTAAATTTGACCGAAATAAAGTCCCAAGTTCAACAAGCACAGATTGGCGTTGAAAAAGCAGAACGTGATTTTAAGCGTGCGGGCAACTTATACAAAGATAGTGTGGCAACCTTGGAGCAATTCCAAAACAGCAAAACAGCTTTGGATATGGCAAGGCAACAAATTTCTGTTTTAAAATTCAATCAAAATTATGCGGAAATAAGGGCCTTGAAATCTGGATATGTATTAAAAAAATTAGCGAATGATGGGCAGGTGGTAGGTCCGGGAACACCCATCCTCATGGTCAATGGCGCTACGAATAATTGGGTATTGAAAGTAGGCCTAAGCGACCAAGACTGGGCATCCGTTTCTATCGGGGATCAAGCTACTGTTACCATTGACACTGAAAAAGATCAGAATTTCTCTGCCACGATTCGGGCAAAATCAGAAGGAGTAGATCCGATTACGGGCACCTTATGGGTTACCTTAAAAACGAATGGAATCCCTGCCAAAAAGATTGCTTTAGGGATCTTTGGGAAAGCGAATATTCAGCCTAAGAAAAAAACAAATGCATGGGTTATTCCATTTGACGCAGTGGTAGAAGGAAATGAAAACGAAGGATTTATTTTCATCACCAAAGACGAAAAAACAGCTGAAAAAATACGCGTAAAAATCAGTGGCATCGCACATGGAAAAGTATTTGTCACTCAGGGTTTAGAGGACGTAAAAGGTATCATTACCAGTGGAAATGCCTATTTAAATGCCGGTTCGGCCATTAAAATAATTCGCTAAGTAGCATGAAAATATCAAATTACGCCGTAAAAAATTATCAATTTACTC
>CAMARL010000200.1 GCA_945860325.1 Spirosoma fluviale
TTTGCGACGTGTCCATTGCCAACGAAACAAAATAAAATGAATGTGGAAGTTGGAGCAGGCGAAAAATCAACAGGATTTTCGAAGCATTAAAAAAAATTCGATTATTTCTCAAACCATTTGGCGTAATCGATATAATTCATCGCAGTGCGCATGAATATTTCAGCCGCCTCTGGACTTACAGGCTTCAAATATTTCGCAGGATTACCTGCATAAATACTACCTGAAGGCACGCGTGTATTTTGAGTGACAACGGCCCCAGCGGCAATGATACTGCCCGTTTCAATATAGGCCCCATCCATGATGATGGCCCCCATACCCACTAGAACAGAATCTTCAATCGTGCAACCATGGACAATGGCATTATGAGCGATAGATACATAATTGCCAATCGTCGTTTCCGTTTTTTGATAAGTACAATGGATTACGGCACCATCTTGAATATTGGAATGATGGCCAATCCTGATTTTATTGACATCGCCTCTTATCACCGCATTAAACCAAATGGTGCAAAAATCGCCTATTTGGACATCCCCTACGACCGTAGCGTTGGGCGCTTGCCAATTGTGATTTCCAAATTGCGGGGATACCCCCTTTACCGGTAAGATTAGTGCCATGTGTTGGTATTTATTCAGGCCATTTGCCTTGTAATTTCATCACTTTTTCGATGACATCTCGAACCGCACCCTGTCCACCTTTGTATGGTGAAACGTATTTGACAGCCGATTTAATTTCTGGAATCGCATCTGCCGGACAAGTACTGAGCAATTTGGGTCTTTTTAAAATTTTTAAATCAGGCGTGTCATCCCCCATATATAAAACTTGATCCTCCGAAATGCCTATTTTTTCAAGCCAAGACAAATAGGTACTTAATTTATCCTGCCCGCCTAAACTCATGTAAATATCTTGAAACTTTAAATTTTCTAGTCTTTTTTTAACGCCAAGATGTCCGCCGCCAGAAATGACACACAGCGAATATTCCGCCTCCCTTGCCTTTTCTATGGCATATCCATCCCGAATAAAAAAACTTCTAAAATGCTCCCCCGTTTCCAACACATGTACTTGCCCATCCGTCATGACCCCATCCACATCAAAAACAAATGCTTTTATACTGGAAAACAATGATAGTACGTTATTCATATACTTTATATTAGCCCCAAATATCTTAAATTTTTATGTATTTTTACCTTCTTTTGAGTTTGATTATGCCAAAATCGTTGCGCCATATAAAGATTCTGTCTTATTTAATTTTTGCCTTTGTTTATTCTTATAAAGGTCATGCGCAATCAATTTCAGGAAAACCAGATCGCTTAGCCCAAGAGGTTAAATCTTGGATTTCAACCAGCAAGTTCAAGGATGCGCCTAAAATTGGTGATCAGTTTTCTAGTTTATGGGGGTCTAAATTTCTGAGCCAGCAACAAACCGCGGAGATCCAAGAAATAGTCATTCTTATGCCAAAAAATGGCTTTCGAACGCCCAATTTGGCTTATTTCTTTATCAGAAATGTGGTACAAATTCCAACAGATTCCCCGCTATTTTCCGATTTTATCGCTGTTTGGAAAAGATTATTAGTTCAAAAAGATGCCAAAACTGCTATGGTTTTAGCGGAGCAATTGGACTCCTGGTTTTATACCAAACAATTAATTCAAACAGGAAATCTGACCATAAGCGTTCAAGGCAACTTGCGAATTCTGTGGCCCACAATCAAAACAAAATTAGCTGACACGTTACAAGTAACGACTCAGAGTGATGGTTGGGATACCGAATCGCCCCTATCAGACGCTCCTATGGCCGATTTTTATGATGATCAGACTTCATGGTTCTCACCTAGCAAAGCTTCGGACGGCCCTAGATTTACTTGGGAAAAACCCGAAGTTCGATTCAAAATAGGCAAGGATAGCCTTCGATTAGAAAGCAAGGAATTCTCTTGGTTATTAAAGGATAAATTTGGAATAGGGACTGATGCGGATTTGGCTGGGGCCATTTGGGGAATTCCAAATTCCAAGCTAACATTAAATGAATGGGAAATATTACCTCGGTCCGCGAGTCTTTTGGGCATCAAATCTTTGTTAAGCATGGACGGGAAGGCCAACGAAGGAATGGCCAAAATTTCGTTAAAACGAAAAACAGGCACGCCTAATTTTAATCTGGAATTTCGTTCAAATGAAAACATAAAAGAACCTATTGTTGGTGCATTTGGTACGGCGAAAGGCCGACTATGGATCCAAGGAAATAAATTGGGCCTTCTTGCTTCAAAGGAGCCGGCCCAACTTGAAATACTGAAAAACAAAAAGATGATTGCCCGCGTTTTGGCTCCTTCTTTTTGGATTTCACCCGAGGGTTCTATTGATATCCCCAAAGGTTCTTTTGTGACATACATTGGAGTGAAGGATTCTTTGTATCATCCTCTCATTCGGGGCAATTGGTACGCAAAAGACCAAACCTTACACATAAAAAAACTAGAAGGAATCGCCGAGGAAAGACTTTTGTTTGAAGACTCATATCATCAAATAAGAATTTCGGCCGACTTGGCCATTTTAAAAAGAAATACAGATCGAATTGATTTTTACCGCGTCTCAGGTAAATCTCAAGTGCCCGCCTGGATAGAATCTTTCGATTATTATAGTCCTGACCGAATTGAAATGTTGCAAGGTACTTTAACCTTCAATCCAATGCGCGTGCTGTATAATTTCCTCATCGAGTCTAAACGCAATTGGGCCTATTTTGGTGATATTTTAGAGAAAAACAATAAGGAGTATAAAGCGCTGATGCCGGGTTTTAATACATTCATTAAGGCGGGCTACATCAGCTATGATCCCAAAACGGACATCATGTCCTTTACCAAAATGGGGAGGCATTATGCCCAAGTACAATTTGCCAAAAAAGATTTTGACAAATTTTTTGTCGCCTCCAATGCGAATCAAATTTCCCGCGATTCCGCCAATATATCCATTGACATAGCTGCACAAAAACTTATCGTCCGAGGGGTAAAAGAGGTTACGGTTTCAGATTCTTTGAAAGCAAATTTTATTCCTTCAGACCGACAAATCGTCTTTAGCAAAGGGAGGGATTTTGATTTTAAAGGGGAAATTAAAATTGGAAATTATCGGTTTAGGGGCCCTTTGTTTGATTTTAATTTTTCTAATTTTTCGGTCAATTTTAAAGAGATAGATTCCATCACATTTTTGCCCAAATTGAAAGACGGCTCCTTGGGGAATCGAGAATTAGGGGGCCAATTTAAATATGGGGCGGGAACTATTTTATTAAGTCCGCCGAATAATAAATCAGGCCGATTGGGCGTCGCAGAATATCCTAAACTAATTATTCCTACCGGGGTAATCTCTTATTTTAATGAGCCATGGCGGGCCAAAGGAGTTTATAGCAAAGAGTTTTATTTTAAAGTTCCACGCATTGAATTAGATAGCCTTACCCAAAAAGAAATTACGTTTGAAGGAAGTTTTTATACCGACGGCCTCATGCCTACTTTAAGGGTGTCGTTAGTATTAATGCCTGACCAGTCTTTTGGGTTTAAGTATACCAGCAAAGCACCTTTGGATCTGTATAAAAAACAAGCTAAATACATCATGTCTGAGCCATTGCTGATGGATAAATTAGGCTTACACGCTTCCGGAAGTTTGCAGATATTAAGCCTTAGTTCTAATCAGAAGTCGACCTACTTTTACCCCGATTCTTTAATATCTTCTGGGATAGAGGGGAAAATCGC
>CAMARL010000201.1 GCA_945860325.1 Spirosoma fluviale
GGCAAACTGCTCTAAAATAGTCGCCGGCGTTAAAAGAGCGACAACAAAAGCACCTAATAAGAGCGCTAAAAAAGGATGTAATTTTAATCCAATGATGCCCCCTACCACTAAAACTATGCCAATGGCCAATAAAATAATCGGATCTAATATCATGATTCTTGAGATCTAAGTTTTGCTAATTTTTCCACCATGTTTTTTGCCCCCTCAGCCACAAAAGTGGCATCGGCTCCACAGGCAATAAATCGAATGCCCATCTGGTGATATTTGGAATATTCCTCTGGATTAAAAAATAAAATTCCCGTTGCTTTCCCAGCTTTATTTGCGGCCTTAATGGTTTTTTCCACGGCGGCTAAAAATTCAGGATGATTGAATTGTCCAAAAATACCCAGCTCCATCGAAAGGTCTGCCGGGCCTATAAAAAGTACATCCACCCCCTCTAAATTTGCGATTTCGTCGACGTGATTTAAGACCTCTTTGGTTTCAATTTGAACAATTCCTAAGATATTTTCTTGAGAAGTTTCGTAATAGCTTTTAAAGTTTTGGGCAAATTGTGTGGCCCGAACCATCTTAGCGACGCCCCGCTGGCCCATCGGTGGATAATATAAGCCATTCACTACTTTTTTCGCTTCGCTTAGGTTATTTATTTTGGGACACATAATACCTTCCGCTCCCATATCTAACACTCGTTGAATGCGTTGAAGTTCAGCACTTTCCGCTCGGACAATGATCCCGGCGGAGGTATGTTGGAGCCCTTGCATTTGCGCCAAAGCCTCTTTTTCTGATCCCGCACCATGTTCTAAGTCGATTAAAACCCAATCAAAACCTGATAGGCCAACAATCTCCGCGGTTAAAGGGCTGCCGAGGTTGAGCCAACAACCATGCAAGGTTTCCCCATTTTTTAATCGGCTTTTAAGTTTTTTCATAGGTTTAAATGGATCTAGAATGAAGCAAAATATTTTTTGCCCTTATTTTTTAATAGGTTCTAATGTATGTGAGTCGCGAGTCTTTTTTGTACTTTGACTATCGCGTGACTTTTTTACTAAATTTAACAAAGCTAAATAGATTGATATACAAATAAATTGGTAAATTTAAATTTTATACCAATTTACTGATAATAATGTTCCGCCTTAAAATATTAAAATCTATTTTTCTTTTGGCATTTTTTTCTGCGTTAAGCCTAAGCGCATTGGGGCAGCGAAATGTTTTAATCATCATCGCCGATGACTTGGGTTCGGACTACTGTGGATTTTATGAAAACCACCTTGATACCGTAAATCTTCCCAATGTTAGGCGCTTACTAAAAACGGGGGTTCGCTTTAAAAATGCTTGGTCAAATCCATTTTGTTCACCAACTCGTGCTGGAATTTTAACGGGCCGATATAGTTTTAGAACCGGGGTTGGAGCGGCCATTGGCGGAAATACTACAGCGGTATTAGATACAGCCGAAATCACCATCCCGAAATTACTAACTAAATTTAAGCCTGCAGGAATTGCAAAGGCCCATATTGGCAAATGGCATTTACAAACACCCACGCCCAAAACGAATTATATTTTCCCCAATAAAATGGGCTATGATCATTATGAAGGAAGCTTTACAGGCGAATTGGCCAACTATTTTAATTGGACTAAAATTACCAATGGAACGGAATCAACGTCCTCTAATTATGCGAGTACTGAAAATGCGGACAACGCGATTTCATTTATAAAGAAAAATAAAGATACCCCATTTTTTGTTTGGCTCGCTTTTAACGCAGCGCATACCCCATATCATTTACCCCCGACATCGTTATTAAAAAATAATACGTTAAGTGGTAGTAGTTCGGATATTTCAGCCAACCCAAAAAATTATTTTAAAGCCATGAATGAAGCGATGGACCGTGAAATTGGACGAGTTTTTGACTCGCTCACGGTATATAACTTATGGTCAAATACCGATATCATTTTTATTGGCGACAATGGCGATGATTCGCGGGTGGCTCAATCTAGTCCGGCAAAAGGCAGCGTCTATCAAGGAGGATTACAAGTGCCTATGATTATTTCTGGGCCTTCAGTTAAGTCGCCGAATAGAACCAGTGACGCATTAGTGCATACGACCGATTTATTTGCGACCATTTTAGAGCTATTTGGGCATAGCCAGTGGGCATCTCAAATTCCTAGTTCAAAACCAGTAGACAGTAAAAGTCTTTTACCTATTTTAAAAAATAATGCTCAAGAAGTTCATGACTGGATTTTTGCGGAAGTATTTAAAGGTCCTAATCCGGCAAGTGATGGAAAAACCATACGGAATAAAACATATAAGTTTATTAAACTGGATGATGGCACCAAAAAACTGTTCAATTTAGCGCAGGATCCCAACGAAAAAACAAATCTATATAGTGAAAATATGACCGGAAGTAATCTGACTAATTGGGAATATTTATGTGGAGAAATGTCAAAATTATTGGGGGCTACAATTGGGTGTAGTTTGGTATTGTCCGCAGAAATAGAACCGCTGAAAGCAATTCCATTCCCAAATCCATTTAGCACGAACATCCAATTTGCCAATCAATCGGAGGAATTAATTTATGTCTTATTTGCCGCCGATGGTAAAGAAATATATAGGGGACCTAATATTAAAAATCAAGATTTTTCCTTTCTGCCAAAAGGTGTTTATTACTTACAATCAACAGAAAATATTGGTGCTCTTTTTAAGATGATTAAGGAGTAAAAGATATACCTCGAACCCCAAGCTTTACTAAATTTAAAAAGTTTTAAAGCTAGACCCAAAGATCCATATTCTCCCATAACAAACTTATAATCTTGATCTAAAAGCTGATTCATTTAGAAGGTAAAACCCAATGTTAAACTCGCATTTCGAGGGGCTCCAGGCAAAATTCCATAGCCCGGAAAAGCACCTGTTCCCCTTCGCGTGAAATAAGAAACATTCATAACATTATTGACGGATCCCTTTAAGAGCCAATGTTTACCGTATTTATACGTAAAGGAAAAGTCATCTAACGTATACCCCGGGATTAGACCGATCGTACCCGTTGGGTTAGGCTTAACCGTATTTTGCGCATCAGAAAAAGATTCCGCCGTATAACTAATTTGATACGTAAATGACAAACGCTTATGGGTATACGTAAGTCCGGAACGGATAATTTGTTGAGGTGCATTTTCCAGTTTCTTTCCTGCTAAATTTTCTCCTGAGGTTAAGGCAAAGTTTTCATAAACAGCATGATTTAATCCCGCAGACAAAAAGACGCTTATTTGACCATACCGAGAACTCCCATGAAGGAATGTAATAGGATCTATTTCCGCATATAACTCAATCCCTTTTGAAGAACTTAAACCTAAGTTTGTTCTATATAAATAAGACTGGCCGTTTGAATTTTTCATTGACACATTGCCAATTCTATCTGAAAATTCAAGATGATAAGCGCTAATATCATAGCGTAAGCAATTGCCTATTTTGCCCCTTATCCCCAAATCAAAATTCAAGGCTCTGGCATCCTTTAATTCCACATCCACGATATCGGTGGTGGAGGAAGGTAGCAAATCCGAAAAGCTGATGGGCCTAAAACTTTGCGAGGCGTTGCCATAAATTTCAAGCTCTGAAGAAGGCTTAAATGATGCTCCCACACCCCATAATATAAAACTACGTAGGCGATCCGGGCTCAAAAATTTTGAATTATTGTCTAAAAATCCATTCCCCTGGGAGAGGATGTATTCATAGCG
>CAMARL010000202.1 GCA_945860325.1 Spirosoma fluviale
CCGCCTTTTCACCCTTACCTCGAAAGGCGGTTATTTTCTGTGGCACTATCTGTTGGATCGTTAAATCCACCTTCCTGTTAGGAAGCACACTGCTCTTTGTTGTTCGGACTTTCCTCTTTAAAAAGCGATAAGATGATTTATTTTCTCATTACAAAGGTATCTTAATTATTTTGAAATCTTCCAATCCGCTCCTAAGATGCCACTAACGTAAAAGCCTGATTCATTCCATTGTATCGCGTCAATGGTTAAATTAGTATTATTTAGAATTAGAGGACCCGAAAAATTGCTGATTAATTCTTGCGATTTCACAAGGTCATATTTGAAATCATTGGCTAAACGATTTATACGTTTAAATGCATGATTTTTAAAGAGTGAATTGGGAAATGATAATCCTTTTAATTCTTGATGAATAATTTGAAATCCGACTCGATTTTGTTCAAAAATCACCGGCACAAAATCAACCAATAATTCGGATTTTGAGCCTTTAAACCCATTAATTTGGGCGCGCATATAATCTTTACCCTCTCCATTAATTTGTATTTTCACTCGGGGGTTTTTTAATTTTTCTTGGACTAATTTTGTTATAAGTGTATTGATCAATAGCCAATCTAATTGACCCGAGAAAGGCAATTCACGACCTATTTTTTGATCTTTATTTAAATAATAATGAACCGTCTTTTTTTGATCCAACTGAGAAGTGGAAAAACCTATCGACGCATTTAAAAGTAATTCTAAATTAAGTCCTTTAGTAGAAAAATCGAGTTTTCTAATTCCTATTCCTACATGACTTGTAGGAAAAGCATACTCAGGCCAACGGATACTTTGAGCATTATTTACAAGCATCTTCTCTAAACTGGCGGGGTGCAATAATCCTTCTACACTGGATTTAATTGTTGCATTAACTTCATTATACTTGTTTTTAAATAAATTGTCAACGATCGGGCCCACATTAACACCAAATCCTGCTACTTTAACCATGGGCTTTTCTACCCATTGATAGGTATACGCTATATTACCCACATCAAATTTATTCAAGGACTTTAGTTGAACGTCCATATCGATATTCAAATCTAATTTTCCTCGGACAATTCCAGCATTAAATCCTGCCACATTGGGTTTCGCTTCAAATATGGCTGGGGCGCGTATCAATAAATGATTTGAGTTATTTGCGGAAAATTTAACTTGTCCCGCTAAGCTAGATTGAATGGGAAATCCAATAAACGATTGATCTGATTTAGACTCAAAAATAGTTTTATCAGGCCTTTGTTCTACCCATTTCGACAAAGAATCATACGAAATAAAAACAGAAACTAGAACATTCCTAGACTTAGCACCTGAAAACACCTTAGCATATTTTGCTGAATGAGTTACTGTTTGAGTTAATTTGGGTTGGCAACTCCAAATAAAAAAAATCATGACAAGCCATAAAACAATATTTTTTTTCATCGTAGTTCTTTAAATTTTCGAATAATCCACTCAGCCAAGATTAGAAATAAAACCCAAAGCTTAAAATAAATATTTTGCCAAATAAATACCGAATCCTCTTTGAAATTCGAATTTAGCCCCTTCGGAACAAAATCAGCATAGGCCAATTCATCAATTTCCAATAAATCTATTTTATTTTTTTGAGCCAAAAAATTTAGTTTAGGATCATTACGACCCAAACTAAGTGTAGAAATATCTTCCATGAGTAAATCATTTACAGAGCCGAGATCCTTATTTAAGCTATCTGTCAAGGGATTATTTACATATAAATCCTCAAACCAAGCTCCAATCGTAGAATCAGTTTGAGCATAGGAACCTTGTGATTGAAACTCCTTCATTTGCAAATCCCAAAGTGCCTCGCTAACTATAATTTTATGGTTCTCACGTCTATTGCGGCCTAAATAAACATCGATCTTATCTTTTGCTACATTCAAAAACAATACGGTGGAATTATTAACCCTGTTTTTATAAATGTCTTTTGGCAAAATTCTCAGAAAAATAAATTTATTAGCTTGATCTAGAATATTCGTATTTCCGTCGAAATTCCAAATCAGTTTGATAAACTTATTTTTAGCGACCCGATTTAATACACCCACATCGGGATCTAATGCATCTGAAAATCCATATACAATGGCCTTTTCATTAACTACATTCCAATCTATCCATTTGTTTAATCCATTATCTAAAGAGACTTTGATCTTATGTTTACCTAATTTAGTAGATTTAACCGACACGTCAGTAATGACATATGTATGATCACTATCAAATGATATTTTTTGTTTTTTCAAAAAAACACCATCTACAGACACCTCGATAATCACATTTTTGTTTTGCTTGAAATTCGCCAACCATACTTCGACTGGCAAATGAACTTCTTCATTTGGAACTGAAATAAGAGGTAAATGGGTCGTTGAAAATTCGACCTTCTCTTTATTTAAAATCTTACCATAAGGAATAAGGTGAATATTTGAGGCCAATTCTATATTTAGATCATTCAAATTGCCATCTGTTAAGATAAATATTTCTTTACTCGAACGCCCTTTATTTAGTTTTCGAATGGTTTGGTTTAATTGAACTAAAGAACGAGAATTTGATAAGGGTTTTTTAAAATTTATTACCGCTTGGCCCTTAAAATCAATCCAAACAACCTTTGGATGATTAATCTTAACGATAGAATCTACCTTCCTAAAAGCTCGATCAAAATCTTTATTGGTTAATTCAGGAAAGTCTACCACGAAAATAAATTCTACTGATTCTTGTGAATTTAAATTTTCAAAGATCTTAAAGGGGAAAATTGCAATGAGTAAAGAAGCCAAAATAAGCCCTCTAAAGCCACCTAGGATTATTCTCCAAGTAACAGACTGGCCATTTTTAATCGGATTTCGAAAGAAATAATATCCAAAACCTAGAAAAAAAATAAACCCCAATCCAGCGTAAATCAGGATTGAGGTTTGAATCGATATTTCGTCTAAAAACATTAAGTTAATAATCCACCGTCTACCTGAATCGTTTGTCCAGTCACATAAGAAGATAAATCAGAGGCTAAAAACAAACAAACATTGGCCACTTCATTCGCCTCGCCCCCTCTTTTCAAAGGAATTGCTTTTTTCCATTCTTCCACGGTTGCTTCATTCAATTCACCCGTCATTTCAGTTTCAATAAAACCTGGGGCAATCGAATTACATCGAATATTTCTTGAACCTAATTCAAGAGCTACCGATTTTGTAAATCCAATAATACCCGCTTTGGATGCGGAATAATTTGCTTGGCCTGCATTCCCTTTAATTCCCACAATCGATGTCAAATTAATAATAGAACCTGATTTAGCCTTCATCATAGGTTTGATGACTGCCTTTGTCAAGTTAAACACCGATTTCAAATTAACTCGAATCACATCATCCCATTGTTCTTCACTCATTCGCATCAACAATCCATCTTTGGTAATACCCGCATTATTAATTAAAACATCAATCGTTTGAAAATCTGCTAGCACGTCTTCTACAAGTGCTTCAGATTCAGCGTATTGAGATGCATCCGACTGATAACCTTTTGCCTTTATCCCAAAACTTGACAATTCTTTTTCCAAAGCTTGACCTTTTTCAACTGAAGATAAATAGGTGAAAGCCACATGAGCGCCAGCTTTGGCAAAAGAAATGACAATGGCCTTCCCTATGCCTCTTGAAGCTCCTGTAACTAACACGACTTTATTTTGAACTAAATT
>CAMARL010000203.1 GCA_945860325.1 Spirosoma fluviale
GTTCACATGGCGATCGTTGTTAATGAATATGGTGAGACAGAAGGTCTTGTGACCATGGAGGATATTATCGAAGAGATTTTAGGAGAGATCAATGACGAATTTGACGATGAGGAGGTAGATTACAAAAAATTAGATGAACATAATTATATCTTTGAGGCGAAGACTTCCTTAAATGATTTTTCAAAAATATTTGATGTTGATGTGAGTCATTTTGAAGATAAGAAGGGGGAAAGCGAAACATTGGGAGGATTTTTAATTGAATTATTTGGTCGAATTCCTAACGCCAATGAAGAAATGATTTTTGAACCTTTTATCTTTAAAGTCCAATCGGTGGACACGAGAAGAATTAAAAAGATCAAGGCGACCATAAAAATTGAAAAGCCAATCGTAGAGACCGAGAATCTTGATGATGAAAAATAAGGTATTTTTTTTATTGGGTTTTTACTTTTTGTTGGTCTCCTGCGAGCCTACTCAAACGCCTACGCCTGATCCAGGAGTTACCACAACAGAATCGAATTATGCTGAATTTGAAGATAGGGGTGTTATTGAAAATCCCTCATTAAAGGAAGCTTCAGGACTCGTGGCAAGTAGAAAGAATGCAGGTTCTTTGTGGGCTCATAATGATTCTGGAGACGAAAATAGAATTTTTCTGATTGACAGTTATGGTAAGGGGAAGCGGGAATTCAAATTGCAAGGGGCGGAAAATCGAGATTGGGAAGACATGGGGATTGTGAGTGAGACGGATGGGTCCGCGACAATATACCTGGCTGATTTCGGAGATAATAATGCGAATTATTCATCTTACGCTTTGTATTGGTGCAAAGAGCCCATGGTAGATGCGAATACTCCTTTAACAAATACAATTTCACAGGTTAGTAAATTAACATTTACTTTATCTGATGGGGCAAGAGACATGGAATGTTTATTGGTGGACCAAAAAACCAAAGACGTTTTTATCGTTAGTAAAAGAGAAACCAGTAAACGTCTATATAAAATTACCGCTTCTAGTATTGTCGCTGGCGGAACAGCAAAGGCTGAGTTTGTTCGCG
Organism: Spirosoma fluviale; assembly: GCA_945860325.1. Classification (GTDB taxonomy): domain Bacteria; phylum Bacteroidota; class Bacteroidia; order Cytophagales; family Spirosomataceae; genus Aquirufa; species Aquirufa fluvialis_C. The sequence continues at coordinate 1,050 of CAMARL010000203.1, forward strand.
AGTTGAACTTTTCAAAACCAATTTCTACGGATTCTAAGTTTGTAACCGCAGCCTATATCACAGGCGGGTCCATTTCCACTGACAACTCAGAAATTTTAGTTAAAAACTACTATGAAGTTTACTATTGGAAAAGAAAGGCAGGAGAAAGTATTTCAGATGCTTTATCACGTACACCCAAAACAGTTCCTTATAAAATGGAGCCTCAAGGAGAGGCAATCTCTTTCGCTTCTGATGGGAATGGGTATTATACCATTTCTGAATTAGATGGGTCTGGACCTGTCCGATTATATTTCTACAAGAAAAAATAGTTATTCGATCACCATCAACTTCGCAAAGCTTAATAGCAAGACTTTTTCACCTATTCCTTTTTCGAATAGGATATGCGCTTTTCGCTCTGCACCATTAATTTCTAGTTTTTTAATCATGCCAAATCCAAATTTTTGATGCTCCACTCGCTGGCCTTCTTTTAATTGCATGGCGTCTGTTTGTTTAAAATCCGAAGAAGGAACATGCTGGTAATTGGTATTTTGCTTTGGCTTTTGAATCAATTGGGCTGCGGAAGGTGATGTCGACTTTTCAACAAAACCCGTTTTTTGAACAGGTCTAAAGGAGCTGACCTCTTTTTTGCCAGGGGTCTTTGCCATTTTTAAGTAAGTAGAATCTAATTCGTCTAAGAATCTACTGGGCTCACAGCTTTTTAATCGGCCAAACTGATACCTCGATTCAGCATACGAAATCATCAATTTCTTTTCTGCTCGGGTAATGGCCACATAAAACAATCTACGTTCTTCTTCCAGGTCGGCTTGACTTTGTAGCATCATTTGGCTAGGGAATAAATCCTCTTCTAGGCCGACTAAAAATACATTTTTAAATTCAAGACCTTTGGCGGAGTGCACCGTCATGAGGGTTACTTTATCGCGATCATTGGGATCTTCGTTGGTATCTGCGTTCGTCAACAGGGACACTGACTGCAGGAAAGTGCTGAGCGATTTGTCTTCATTTTCTTCTGAGTCGACAAATTGTTTGATGGCATTGAGGAGTTCTTGGACGTTTTGATAGCGAGCAAGTCCTTCGACTGTTTTATCCTCATACAATTCTCGAACTAAACCTGAGGCTTTAGCCACATGGGATGCCACTTCATAGGCGTCTTTTTGTTCGACTTCCACTAGCAGTTTAAAGGATTTTATGAGGTCAGCAAAATTTTCGATGGATGCGCCCCCTCTTGCCCCTTGGTATTGATTGATATTGCTTACTACATCCCAAACAGAAACTTTGTGTTCGGCTGCCGTGACCGATATTTTAGCGATTGTCGTATCGCCAATACCTCTTTTGGGAAGATTTATAATTCGCTTAAAGGCTTCTTCGTCGTTTTGATTCACAACAAAACGCAGGTAAGCCAAGACGTCCTTGATTTCTTTTCTTTGATAAAAAGAGAGTCCGCCTATGATTCGGTAGTTGATGTTTAATCGGCGCAGAGATTCTTCAAAAGAACGAGATTGCGCATTTGTACGATATAAAATGGCAAAATCTGACCATTTGAGTCCATCTTTTAGTCTTGTCTCAAAAATGGTGGAGGCTATAATTCTACCTTCATCATTATCAGAACCTGCTCGTATAATTTCTATTTGTTCCCCTTCTTCATTGGACGTAAATACATCCTTTTTTAATTGGCTTTTATTTCGCGCAATGATGGAATTGGCTACGGCGACAATCGCTTTAGTAGACCGATAATTTTCTTCCAACTTAATGGTCTTCAAATCGGAATAATCACGTTCAAAATTTAGAATATTTTGGATGTCGGCTCCGCGAAATGCATAAATACTTTGGGCATCGTCGCCTACCACACATATGTTTCGATTGACAGCGGCTAGTTTTTTGGTGATTAAATATTGTGAAACGTTCGTGTCTTGAAACTCGTCCACCATCACATGTTTAAATTTATGTTGGTATTTATTCAGGACATCTAAATGATCTCTAAAAAGAATGTTGGTTTGGTATAATAGATCGTCGAAATCCATGGCATTTGCTTGAAAGCAGCGTAAGCAATAGGATTTATATAATTGTCCCATCATGGGAATTTTAGCATAGCGATCTTCCTGTTCTACGATGGAGGAGGCCAGGTATTGCTCCGGGCTGATGAGTCGATTTTTTGCGTTTGAAATCCGGTTTAAAACCAGGTTAACTTTATACACTTTATCGTCTAAATTTTGCTCTTTGACCAATGCCCGAATAAGGGATTTCGAGTCATCGGTATCATAAATGGAGAAGTTGGAGCTATAGCCTAATTTCCCCCCTTCAAAACGCAATATTTTAGCAAAGATGGAGTGAAAAGTTCCCATCCATATGTTTTTTGCTTGGCCGCCAATGACCGTTTCGATACGGTGACGCATTTCCCCAGCAGCTTTATTGGTGAAAGTCAAGAGTAAAATAGAAAATGGATCAACCCCTTTTTGGATTAAGTAAGCGGTCCGATAGGTGAGCACTCTTGTTTTGCCAGACCCTGCACCGGCAATAATCATGAGGGGTCCTTCTACATACTCAACAGCTTGTCGTTGGGGCTCATTTAGGCCATCCAAAAAATCCATATTTTCTTTTTTTATCGCGTGTAATTGGGCTACGAAAATACGGAAAAAGGCGCAGAATCTCTGCGCCT
>CAMARL010000204.1 GCA_945860325.1 Spirosoma fluviale
TTGTAAATATTTCAAACGAATGTATACCTGTTTAATTCCAAATTATGCGAATATTAATTTTAAGCTTATTTACTTTATTCAGTACTCAAATTTTTGCTCAGGCCGACTTTGAGAAAAAATTACAAACCAAGTTGATCATGGCTGAAGATGGGGATATCATCAACATTGAGGCGGGCAAATTTCTATTAACTAAAAGCCTAAGCTTAGATGGCAAAAAAAACATCACCATTCGAGGAAAAGGGATTGACAAAACGGTCCTAAACTTTAAAGCACAAACCCAAGGAGCTGAGGGAATCAGAATAACGAATTGCGAAAACATTGTTTTAGAAGATTTTACGGCGGAAGATTCCAAAGGGGATTTGATTAAAACCATGCGTGTAAAAGGGATCACATTCCGAAGATTAAAGACGGCCTGGACGGGAAAACCCTCTCCTACGAATGGCAGTTACGGCTTGTACCCGGTGCTATGTGAAAAAGTATTGATTGACAGTTGTATCGCCATCGGCGCATCTGATGCTGGAATTTATGTAGGACAATCCAAATACATCACGGTTCGTAATTGCACAGCCTTCCAAAATGTGGCGGGCATTGAGATTGAAAATTCATTATATGCTGAAGTATATAATAATGTGGCAGAAGGAAATACAGGAGGTATTTTAGTTTTTGATTTACCCGATTTAATCCAAAAAAAGGGAGGGTTTGTGCGCGTGTACAACAACTTAATTAAGGAAAATAATTTGGCCAATTTTGCCCCCAAAGGTAATATTGTAGGTAATGTACCCAAAGGCACAGGCATGATGGTGTTAGCCACGAGCCAAGTAGAAATTTTTGACAATAAAATTCTAAATCATTCCACGGTAGGTATAGCTATTATTAGCTACTTTATGACGGAGAAAAAAAATAAAGATAAAGGATATTACCCCTACCCTACTTCAATCAACATTCATGATAATTTATTTGAAAGAAAACCGCGGCGCGTACCTATGGATAGCCGATTTGGTCAGTTATATCGGGTGAAATTGAAGTTCGGCCGTAAGATTCCACAGGTCATTTTCGATGGAATACTAGACCCTAAATTAGTAGGTACGGATGGGAAATATCTGCCTGAATATGCCATTTGTGTCCGTAATAATATCAACCAAAGTACTTCATTTCTGGATGCTGACCATGACTTTAAAAATGTTTTAGTGGGTCCCGACTTATTTGAATGTTCACCCGTTTCGATAAAATCAAATCAGTTTTAAACACATGAATAAGCTTTTTATCCTTTTAGTTTCATGTATAAGTTTGACATTTTTAATGTCCATCGATTCAGAAATTAATACGGAATTTAATTATCCAGACAAGCTTTCTGAATTTGCTTTGTTTAAAGGACGCTTGCAAGATCAAATTCCTGCGGAAGATGTTTTGCCCTACGCGTTAAATTCCCCCTTATTTTCAGATTTTGCGCATAAATTACGATTCATTAAAATGCCTAAAGGCACTCAGGTGAATTTTAACCCAGATTCCGTTTTACAATTTCCCGTTGGCACCGTTATAGCCAAGACCTTTTATTATAAAAATGATGAGCGTGCTGAGGCAAAAGGCCGACGATTAATGGAAACGCGAATTTTAATCCATGAAGCAAAAGGTTGGAAAGCCTTGCCCTACATTTGGAATAAAGAACAAAATGAAGCTACCTTAGAAGTAGCAGGAGGTGGTGATTTAGTCTCTTGGATTGATGATCAAGGAAAAAAACAAGCCTTTGAATATGTGGTGCCTAACATGAATCAATGCAAAGGTTGTCACGAAAGACAAGGGGACATGACTCCCATTGGACCTTCAGCGCGCCAATTAAACGGAGAATTTTCATATGAGGATGGGAAACATGAAAACCAGTTGGCCCATTGGGCGCAAAAAAATGCCTTGGATAATCTTCCAAAACTTAGTGATGTTCCTAAAATGCCCTCATATTCAGATCTTAATGCCTCATTAGACCTTAGGGCCAAAGCTTATTTAGATGTCAATTGTGCCCATTGCCATAATCCAGTAGGTCCAGCGCAATCCTCAGGCTTATTTCTACATTGGAATAATCCGAATAAAACGAGCTACGGCTTTATGAAAACTCCAGTCGCTGCCGGAAGGGGGTCAGGAAATTTATCTTATGACATCGTGCCAGGCAAACCAGAAGAAAGTATTTTAGCCTATCGCATGCATTCATTGGATCCAGGAATCATGATGCCTGAATTAGGTCGTAGATTATCTCACAAAGAAGGTGTAGATTTAATTAAAAATTGGATCAAATCACTTTAATATGATGAAGAAAATATCGCTGTTAATCATAGGCTTCTTGATTTTACATACTTCCTTATGGGGTCAAAGTAAGAAAGAGAAATTACCTAATATCATTTATATTTTAGCGGATGATTTAGGCTATGGCGATGTTTCTATTAATAATCCCAAAGGGAAAATCAAGACGCCCAACATCGATCAAATTGCCCTTCAGGGCATGCGATTTACGGATGCGCATTCAGCGTCTGGGGTTTGCACGCCAACTAGATACGCCATTTTAACCGGGCGATATCCGTTTAGAAGCAAATTACCCGTGGGGGTTTTAAGAGGTTATAGTCGTTCATTAATAGATACAGACCAACAAACCGTTGCGAAATTACTTTCAAAAGCGGGGTATTCCACAGGGGTTATCGGCAAATGGCATTTGGGGCTAGACTGGACGTTAAAATCTGAAAATGAAGCTTTATTAAATGAGAAAGAGTTAGGCATAAAGACTGAATTAAATCCTGAAATCATTGATTTTACTAAACCGGCAACGGCCGGGCCCAAATCCGCTGGATTTGATTATTCGTATATCTTACCAGCATCACTGGACATGCCTCCTTATTTGTATGTAGAAAACCAGCAAGTTGAAGAACTTCCCACGGCCTATACCGCAGGAAATAAAATGGAAAAAGGGTATTCGGGACCTTTTTGGCGAGAAGGAAAAATGTCTCCTTCTTTTGATTTCCATCAAGTATTACCTCGATTTATTGACAAAGCAAACCAGTTTATTGGAAAACAAAATAGTGAAAAACCTTTCTTTTTATATCTTCCATTAGCCGCGCCACATACGCCATGGATGCCCAATCCCGAGTATGTTGGTAAATCTGGAGCGGGGGAATATGGCGATTTTGTCCAGCAAGTTGACGCATCCGTGGGAGCCGTTTTAAAACAATTGGAAAAATTAGGGATCGCTAAAAATACAATCGTCATATTTGCTAGTGACAATGGACCCTATTGGCGTTCTGATTTCATTGAAAGATTTAATCATACATCGGCAGGTGAATTTAGGGGAATGAAAGGCGATGCTTATGAAGGAGGACATCGAATTCCCTTTTTCGTTCGTTGGCCTGCTCACGTAAAAGCAAATACCACATCAAATGCTACCACCAGTCTGGCAAATTTATTAGCCACGTGTAGTGATTTGACAGGCATTAAAGCCACTTCAGAAGACACCTACAGCATTATGCCAATTCTAAAAGGCCAAGCACAAGAGGTAAAAGGCCAACCTGGAATTATTGTCTCATCGTCAATCGGATATTTTACGGTTCGAAAAGGAGATTGGAAGTTAATTGAAGGACTCGGATCTGGAGGGTTTACAGAACCACAAAAAATCGAACAGGTGAAAGAGGGAGTAAATGGCCAAT
>CAMARL010000205.1 GCA_945860325.1 Spirosoma fluviale
CGGTTATCTTGATTAAAATTAGCCCCTGTTAAAACCCCAGAGTTTGGAGAAACAATTTGTTGGACTATCCCCATTTCATATTGAACGGTTGGTGACGGAGGAGTAGTATTGACTACGGCGTTATTTAATGCAAAAACAGGGTTGATGGCTATTGCCGCTGTTTTGTTTACATTCATCTCGTCAAATCCCGCATCACAAGCATTGAGTCCTATTAACCCACATGCTGAAAATAAAATTATTGCTATCTTTTTCATATTATTTTTCGTTTAAAGCGATTTAAAATTTAACATTTAAATTAAATCCTAAACTTCTAGTCGTTGGCAAGCCTGTTGACTCCATCCCCATCAAATTATCTGAAGAATAACCAAATGACTCAGGGTCAATATTATCTATGTATTTTTTGAGTATTAACACATTATTGGCAACAAAGCTCAATTTGATACCTTTAATTGGCGATTTCGGACTTAAGTGTTTTGTGAAATCGTATCCAGCGGTAATTTGACGTAATTTCCAATAACTACCATCAAATACAACAGGCTCAATTAATGCTTGGGAACGAACTACTTCCCAGAATGGTTGAACACCTGCCTTAGCCGTATTTTGTCCACCCTGTGCATTGACACCGTCTGCCACTACGCCACCTTCTCTACCTTCCAAGGTCATCTTATGCAATCCGTGACGTACTGCATTGAAATTAGTTCCCGAAAGCATCATGTTTCCTACTTTGAAATCAATCAATGCTGATAATGAAATTCCCTTGTAATTAAACGTGTTTGTAATACCACCCACATACTTAGGAATAGCACTTCCAAAAGAAATTAAATCTGGAGTTCTAATCGCGATACCGTTAGCTCCAAAAATCTTTTTCCCATTGGCATCTCGCTTATAACCAAAGCCATAAATCTGACCCATTTCCTGACCTACAACTTGACGAAGTTCACCGTTAAACACGTGAGTACCCACTGTAATTCTTTCACCAGGAGTATCTGTTAATAAACTTAAAACCTTAGTTGTGTTATAAGAACCGTTCAACGTTAAATCCCATTGGAAATCAGCTGTTTTGATAGGCACCAAATTCAATAACATTTCAACTCCTCTGTTCTCACTTTGTCCACTATTGATTAGAGAGTTGGTGAATCCTGACGCATCCGAGATTTGAGCAGATACGATTTGGTCGCTGGTCAACTTCTGATACACGGCCATATCTAAGGTTACGCGGCTATTGAACATTTTTAATTCCAAACCGATTTCAGATTCACGCGTTCTCATCGGTTTCAAACCTGCGTTAGGCACCACGTTTCCTTGTCCACCTCCAACGGGTTGCAAAGCACCGGCAGGATTAGCAAATAAGTTGGCATTTATCCCATAAAACAAATTATTTGAATAGGGAGAAACGTCCGTATCTGATCCCACTTCTGCCACAGCTGCTCTCAATTTACCAAAGGTCAACCAAGAAGGCATGTTGTCAAATGCTTGCGAAAATACATAACTACCTGAAACGGATGGATAGAAAATACTTCTGTTTGCAGGTGAAAGTGTCGAGAACCAGTCGTTACGAGCAGTTACGTTTAAAAATAAATAATTTCTAAATGAGATTTCACCCGAACCATACACTGAATTAACCGATCTTTCACTTAAACCGTAAATCGGATCCTTCACACGGCCATTCATGACTGTGTATAAATCTCTTACGACAAAGTCGACTACCTGTGTGCTATTCAAATCCGAGCGACGATACATTTGATTACCCCCCGCGGTTAAATTAAACTCAAAATCTCCATAGGATTTGGTAGCTGAAATTAAAATGTCGGTATTGGTTTCTCTAAATCTTCTCGATTCTTGTGTAAATGTTCCATTCACAAAACCCGCAGGCGCAGGTCCAACTGAAGCATGTCCTGTAGGGTAGTTATTATAATCTTGATCACGTGACCAATAATCCTGACCTACACGGCCTTGAACAAATAACCAAGGTAAGATATTGTATTTGGCAGATATATTTCCGAAAATACGATCCCTCCTAATATTTTGAAATTGCTTCTTCAATGTGAAGTAAGGATTCGTTCTATTTCTAAAACGAGAATATACAAACTCATCCCCGTTAGCATCTGTTGCTTTTTGCTCTAACAAATCAAAAGGCATCGAGTTAGCCATGTTATAAACGGCCGTTGGGATCGAGTTATCTTGATTCGCAATGTTAGGTGGGTTTTTGTTGTATTCATTTGAATAGTTAATATTTCCCGCCACTGAAAGTTTAGATGAAAGATCATAAGCAAAACCAAAGTTGATCGTTTTTCTATTAAACGTATTGTTTGAAACAATTCCGTTATTATCCATATTGGAAATAGACATATTAAAACCACCGTTATCACTATTGCTAGCTATACTCACTGTATTAGTCAAGTTCATTCCTTTTACAAAGAACTTATTAATTCGATCATATACTGGCGCGTAAGGAACGCTAACTCCATCAAAAAGTACTTGGGTCATTCCTGGCTGAAATTTTTCACCAAAAGACCACTGACCTGAAGTTGGGTTAGCCGATGTAGGACGAACTCCACTTTCTCCTTGGCCATACTCATATTGATAATCTGTGAAATCCAAAGGTGTCTCATTCGTATAGTTCATGTTATATGAAACTCCGATTCCTTTAGTTTTACCTCTAGATTTAGTTGTAATCATTAAAACCCCATCCTTAGCACGAGAACCATATAAAGCAGCTGCAGTTGCACCTTTCAACACGGTCATTGACTCAATATCATCTGGATTTATACTAGATAAACCATCACCCCCATCAGAGGTATTTCCTCCTCCACGAACTCCAATTGAGTTATCGGAAGCATTATTACCTGGATTAGTTCCAAAGTTGGTATTGTCGATAGGCACCCCATTAATTACAATTAAAGGTGAGTTTTGACCAGAGAATGAAGACTGACCCCTGATACGAATTTTAGACGTACCTGCAGGACCAGTTCCTAAAGATGAAATGTTTACACCAGCAATTTTACCTTGTAAAGCATTCATGAAGTTAGGAGATCTATTCTCGGTGATAGCCTCAGGAGTGATCGTGGTGGTTGCATAACCTAATTTTTTCGACTCCTTTTTAATACCTAAAGCAGTAACGACTACTTCATCTAAGGCTGTGGTTTCTTCAGAAAGAGAAACATTAATCACAGATTGAGCACCTACGCTTACTTCTTTTTTCACAAAACCAACAAATGAAAAAACTAAGGTTGCATTAGTAGGCGCATTAATGGAATACTTACCACTCGCGTCTGTTGATGTGCCCTGACTAGTCCCCTTAATGGCGACTGATACACCGGCAATGGCTTCATTGCCCTTGGCAGAACTGACCAAACCAGTGATTCTGGCTTGAGCAAAAATCAAATTTGGCATCATGATAGCCAAGCCTAACAATAGCCTTGTTAGATTCTTTTTGTAATTTTTTATCATAATTGTTTAAGTTTAGAATGCTAATATTATGAATTATTTTGAGAAAAAATTATATATTTCCCCGTTGGCGATTTTTATAATTTTTTTTTATAAATTTTAGGTTGTATTGTGATGTCATTTACTTTCATCAATGCAAGCATTAATATTCAATTAAAATTTTAGCCTTTTTTTGGCTATAATTGATTTGCCGAATGGATTAATCATAATTAAATATGAAA
>CAMARL010000206.1 GCA_945860325.1 Spirosoma fluviale
TTTTCAGGTCCTTGCATTTGGTTTGCAAGATCTGATAGATGCTTTTTGCTTTTTCTAGCGCTTGAGGATTTTTCGAAATCTTATAATATTCAGCAAAGGCATACAGCATAAATCCTTCTGCATAGACTTGTTTGTGGGTGTCGGAAGGGGTACCGTTTGATTTTACGGACCAATAAGCACCTTTATTTTTAGCATCCCAAAAATAAGTATTGAGGTAATTAAATGCTCGGTCGGCCAACTTCCTATACCCTGGCTTTGGGTTCATTTGATAGGCGGCTGAGAATGTCCAAAGAATCCTGCTGTTCAAAATTAAACCTTTGTCGGCCTGCGCATTAGGTACATTATTTGCGTCAACAGCCCCATAGAATCCCCCTTTTTCGACATCCACACTATTCTTTTCCCAGTAAATTAAAATGTCATTAAGTTCAGTTTTTATTTCTTTTCTAAAGTCGCTTGAGCTTTGTGCGGAAATGGAATACACTCCCATTAGAAAAATAAGAATTTTGAAGATTTTCATGGAGCTAGGTTTATGGCAACAGATGCTTTTTATTGATTTTAAATATAAAGATTGTGTTTCAATTTTTAATGCTGATTTAAATTTTTAAATGTTTTTCGAATTAATTACACAATAATTTTATTTCAGTATAAATCATCATTAATTTGCTTTCAAGTTTACCCAATTTACTTATATGAAAAATTATTTACTACTGATATTCTTTACTTTATCGTTCATTTCTCTTAAGGCCAAAGATAATCCCGAGCTTATTAAAAAGGCGGATCGAATTATAGCAATACATAAGTTTTACACGGTCATGCATAAAACTCAAATTCCACCTAGTGGCGACAAGCATGATTATATGAGCCAAGGACCATATTGGTGGCCAGATCCAAGCAAGGCAGACGGAAAACCGTACATTAGAAAAGATGGTGTTAAAAATCCTGAAATAAAGGGAATCACTGATTCGGATGAAATGGATGAACTGATCGACGATGTGGACTTATTGACACAAGCATTTCAAAAAACCAAAAATGAAAAATATGCTGCCTTTGCCTCTCAATTAATCAAGACTTGGTTCATAGATTCCAAAACGAGACAGAATCCCAATTTGAATTTTAGTCAAGGAATTCCAGGCATTAATACAGGTCGGGGAATTGGTATCATTGAAACCCGGTTTTTAATTAAAATTACCGATGCTGCTGAGAAATTACAAGCATCTACACATTGGCGTAAATCCGATCATCAAGCATTAAAAATCTGGTTTAAAGACTTTCTGACTTGGCTTATCGAAAGTCCAATTGGCAAAGACGAGGCTGATGAGCATAATAACCATGGTACTTATTATGATGTCCAAGTCGTTAATTTTGCCATGTTTTTGGGCCAAAATGAGTTGGCAAAGCGCCAACTAGAAATCACAAAATCTCGAATGGCATCGCAGTTGAAGCCCGACGGATCACAACCGTATGAATTAGCTAGAACTAAGTCTTTTGGTTATTCGTTAATGAATCTTCGAGGTTTCTTTTATTTAGCCGAATTTGCGCAAAAATTGAATGTTGATCTATGGCATTATCAAACACCCGAAGGTGCGACAATTAAGAAGTGCTTGGATTTTTTAATCCCTTACATCAAAAAAGATAAGGTGTGGCCATACCAGCAAATTGCTGAAATTCATTGGGCCGATACAGAAGAAATCTTAATGGAAGGTTCTAAAGCTTTTAAAGATATTTCTTATTCAGATTTAGCGAAAAAAGTAAGTGTTGCTATTCATGATAAATTCTCTCCATCTGATATGGTCGACCCATTTTTAGATTCATCTAATTCTCGTTGGTTTTTCTTTAACTCGACGAGTCGGCCTTTTGGTATGGTCAACCTAAGTCCTGATAATGGCGTTCAAAGTGACTGGGGAGCAGGATATCGATATAAATCAGATAGCATAAAATGCTTTAGCCACATTCATGGTTGGCAATTATCAGGGGTCCCTGTCCTACCGACCACGGGGGAATTTAAAGGCCAATTAGGTTCAGATCAATATGGATCCACTTTTTCTCATGCCAAGGAAATAGCCAAGCCTGGATACCATGAAGTCTATTTGGAATCGTATAAGATTAAGGCCCAATTAACGGCTACAACCCGAGTGGGATTTCATAAATACACTTATCCAAAGGCTGAGCAAAGCCAAATATTATTCGATTTTGCTACTTTTTTAGGACCATCAGATACTCAAAGTGCTTTCGTTAAGCAGGTAGGAGATCGTCGAATTGAAGGCTATGCCATCATGTCGCCTGCGGTACGCCGACCAAAGATTCTGCCTGTTTATTTTGTTGTCGAATTTGATAAGCCATTTACTAAAATTGGCGCATGGCGAAAAGGTAAATTAGAGGCTTTTTCAAATGAAATTGAAGGGGAGAAAATAGGGGTTTATGTGAGTTTCCCAACGGACAAAAATGAAGAGCGTTTGATGAAAGTTGCCATCTCATATGTGAGTACGGAGCAAGCAGGGTTAAATATGAAAACGGAAATCCCTCATTGGGATTTTGACCGTGTCGTGGAAGAAAGCAAGTCCGAATGGAATGAATGGCTAGGACGTATTCAGGTGGAAGGGAAGGACGAAGTGGCAAAGAAAAGATTTTACACGGACCTGTTTCATGCTTTGCAAGGGAGACGTATCGTGAGTGATGTGAATGGAAAATATTTGGATATGACGGGTGAAAAGCCACGCGCGGGTCAAATTCCGTTGAAGGCGAATGGCCAATCGAAATTTAATCACCATAATTTTGATGCCATGTGGGGAGCCCAATGGACGATCAATACCTTGTGGCATTTAGTCTATCCTGAGGTGACCGAATCGTTCATTAATTCGATGTTGATGATGTACGATGACGGAGGCTTAATTCCGAGGGGTCCCGCGGGGGGAAATTATACGTATGTAATGACGGGAGCATCTTCGACTCCTTTCATTGTGAGTGCTTATCAAAAAGGGATTCGTGGTTTTGATATACAAAAGGCCTATGAAGGAATGCGTAAAAATCATTTTCCTGGGGGTATGATGAGCAAGGCAGGTTATGAGCACAAGACTTTTAAGGGTGGTGGGATTGAGTATTACATGGAGCGCGGTTATGTTCCTCATCCTATCAGTCCAATTCGATATGGTTTTCACATGGATGGATCTGCGCAAACACTTGAATATGCCTATCAGGATTTTTCTTTAGCTCAAATGTCAAAGGCCTTAGGTAAAACAGATGATTATCAACTGTTTATGAAGCGTTCACAGAATTATAAAAATATTTGGAATCCAGAATTAAGTTGGATGTGGATCAAAAATTTAGATGGGAATTGGGAGAAGTCCGTGGACATTCTACGTTATGACCATGGTTGGGAAGAAGGAAATGCAGCCCAATGGACTTGGTTTGTACCCCATGATTTGAAAGGATTGGCAACTTTGATGGGAGGAAAAGATAAAGCGGTGGCAAAATTAAATGAGTCTTTTGAAAAGGCATCAGCTCATGATTTTGTTAGTGGAAAATCTCATGATAAGGAAACTCAGGAGGAAAACCGCCGGGTTTATTTGAACTTTGGCAACCAGCCCTCCATTCAAACAAGTTATATTTTCAATCAAATCGGGGCTCCTTGGCTGACCCAAAAATGGACCCGTAAGGTCATCGA
>CAMARL010000207.1 GCA_945860325.1 Spirosoma fluviale
CCACTCGGCCAACTGCATCACACCTAATCCTGCCCAAATAGCTAAAAAGTAGAAAGAACCCACATAAATATAATCCCGCTCTCTAGGCTCAACCGGTGGTGAATTTAGGTAAACGACTAAGGCAATTCCTGTCAGCACAAACATCATAATGGTGACTAAAAAGTCTTTTTCATCCTTGCGATACAACAGGTAAAAACCTAATAAAATCAAAATGATGGGCAAGTAATAATAATTATTTCGAGCCTTATTCTCCTTCATTAAATCTGGCAGATTCGAGGTATCTTGAAAAGCATTGATGGCCCAAGCGTCTTGTGCATCACTTTCCCGACCTACAAAATTCCAAAGTAAATAACGCATGTACATATGCCCCATTTGGTGACTAAACATAAACCTCAGGTTATCTCCAAAACTTGGTTTTTGACCCGCTGGAATCCCTAGCATATCTTGATATAACTGAACATGTTGACCCGAATTACTCCATACACGCGGCAAAAGCATTTGTTGGTCCTTCTGATACACATATTCAGGCTTATTCGTATACACCACATATTTGCCATCCTTCATCTTATAAACAGGTTCCCCCTGCTTAAATTCCTCAATTTGTGCCGTGTAAATAGGACCATATAACAAAGAACGTGAACCGTATTGCTCTCTTTTTAAGTATTTTAAAAAGTTCAAAATATTACTCGGATCATTCTCATTGATCGGCGGATTATACCCCGAACGAACTAATGCAACCGTATAAGTAGAGTAGCCGATCAAAAGGAACACCAACGAAAATAATGCGACATTAAGCACCACATTTTGTTTCTTATACGAATAGCGGATGCCAAAAACAATGGCCAGAATCAATAAAACCAAGAAAAACAAAGCACCACTTCCGTAGGAGAATCCTAGTGAATTAACAAATTGCAATTCAAACCAAAAAGCTAATGAAGGAAGTCCAGGAATTATGCCAGAATTTACAATGCCTAAAATTAATAGGCCGATCAACATGGCAATAAAACCTCCTTTATAAGTAGGTTTCGCTTCTTTTTTGAAATAATATAAAATGGCCAATGCAGGCAAAGTAACCAAGTTCAATAAGTGAACTCCAATCGAAAGACCTACTAAGTAGGCGATGAAAAGAATCCAACGATTGGCTTCCGCTTCATCTTCCACGAGTTCCCATTTAAACGCAGCCCAAACAACAATCGCTGTGAAAAAAGAGGACATCGCATATACTTCAGCTTCCACCGCAGAGAACCAAAAACTATCTGAAAAAGTATACACTAAAGCGCCAATAAATCCAGATAATAATAGAATTATGCTTTCTGACTTAGTTAACGAATCAAAAGTTTTGTTTAAAATTTTACGTCCGATGAGAACAATGGTCCAATGCAAAAACAAAATCGTCAGGGCACTTGACACCACAGACATCATATTCACCCAAAAAGCTACTCGGCTTACGTCACCTAGGGCCAACAAGGAAAACATGCGACCAATTAATAAAAAAAGTGGAGCTCCGGGAGGATGTGGTACTTGTAATTTGTAAGCACAAGCAATAAACTCACCGCAATCCCAGAAGGATGCAGTGGGCTCAACGGTCAATGTATACGTGACTAAGGCAATTAAAAAAACAAGCCAACCCGTTAGGTTATTAATTCGGTGAAAATTCAGCATAAATCGAAATTTAAATCAAAATTAGACATTTTGCCATTTAGTTTTCTGGCAAAAAAGTTAAAAAAGGTTAATATCATTTCTAAGAAAATTGCTTCAAAAACCGAACATCATTTTCGGTAAATAAGCGTAAATCTTTAATTTGATATTTAAGCATGGTAATTCTTTCAATGCCCATTCCAAACGCAAAACCATTGTATTTAGTGGAATCAATGCCTACATTTTCTAGTACATTGGGGTCGACCATTCCTGCTCCTGCAATTTCAACCCAGCCAGCTTGCTTACACACATTACATCCTTCACCTTTACAAAGCAAACAGGTAATGTCCATTTCAGCGCTGGGTTCAGTGAAAGGAAAATAAGACGGGCGGAATCGCACTTTCGTATCTTTCCCAAACATCTCCTTCGCAAAATGGTATAAAGTATCTTTTAAGTCTTTAAAACTTACATTTTCATCTACATATAGGCCTTCCACTTGGTGAAACAAACAATGAGCTCTCGCAGAAATAGCCTCATTTCTAAACACTCTACCCGGCATTACTGAACGAATAGGTGGCTTCTGATGTTGCATTAAGCGAATTTGAACATTGGAAGTATGTGTCCTTAATAACACATCATCTTGAATTTCACCGGCTCCCTTTTCAATAAAAAAAGTGTCTTGCATTTCCCTAGCCGGGTGATTGGCCGGAAAATTCAATGCCGTAAAATTATAAAAATCAGTTTCAATCTCAGGTCCATCAGAAACTGAAAAACCCATTCGATTAAATATTTCCAAAATTCTAGCCCTAACCATGGTCAAAGGGTGCAAACTTCCCTGTGAAATAGGATCTGAAATCGTTAAATCATCGGGTGATTTTACATCCGCTTGGGTATTTGAGAAATTCTCTTGAGCTTCAGCAAATTTAGATTCTGCTAAATTTTTTAGTCCATTTAGTGATTGGCCAACGTCCCTTCTTGTTTCAGCCGGTACATTTTTTAATTGGTCAAAAAGAGAAGCCAAGCGACCTTTTCTGCCTACAAATTCAATTCTAAAATTATCCAACTCCGATTCATTCGAAATATTGAATGCGATAATTTCATCTTGAATCTTTTTTATTTCCTCTTGCATCATCAAATTCAAATAGTAAACTAAAAAATTTTATACCCCAAAGTGACCTGATACAGATTCAATTTAGGAGAAAAAGTTATTCCTGCTGGAATAGGTAAGGTTTTAGTTAATTGGGACAAATTACCTTCATACCGAACATCTAAGGTAAAGCCTAATAAATCGACACCACCACCTACTTGATACGAAAATGAGGCTTTACTTGCTATTTCAGCTGCCGTTCCCACATATTTCTGGGTCACCATATTGATTAAATCATTTAATTCAGTATCCGTTTTTAAGGTATAGGAAGCTACAGGACCCGCCATAACATGAAAGATTTTCCAACGCAAACCCAATAAAACAGGAACATCAATATTAGTAAAAGTAAACTGTTTGGTTTGCGTTAATCCATGAATATAAACCGACCCCCCTTTGGTCGAAACTAAAACCTCGGGTTCAATAAATACTTTTCTACCTATTCGGGCATAAATACCACCCACATAACTTTGCTTGGTATCTAAGCTAGCTAATAATTGATCTTTAATAACTGCGCCATTCAAAGTAACAATTCCATCTGTTTCTAGGCGAGCTAAATTAACTCCTCCTTTAATACCGATTCGAAAAAAACTACCCGTAGCCATTTTGGCTGGCATTAGAAATTGAGCTTTTACTGACGTAGTCAAAATCAGAAGTCCAAAGAAAATAATAGTTCGAAGGCGAGTAAATAGCATATAATAAAATAGAAAATTCAATTAGCTTGTAAAATTATCCTTTTTCAACCGAAAAAAAAGAAAAAACCAAATCAAAGCGTAATTTTGAATTATAAAAAATGAATCGTGGCTAAAGCTAAAACTTCCTTCTTTTGTCAATCTTGTGGACATTCAACCCCTAAATGGC
>CAMARL010000208.1 GCA_945860325.1 Spirosoma fluviale
GCTCCTAACCCAAATCTTCGTTGGCACAAATGCGCAATAGCCTCTTTACTGAGATTAAATTGCTCATTGCGATCATCGATTATGATGAAGTCATTTCCGGTACCTTGGTATTTGTAGAATTGCATAATTTTTAATTGCGCGGCAATTTAAGGATTTTGGATTAAATAACGCTCCTTAATTACTTGAATATGATGCTTTTCGTGGCCAGCAATCATCCAAGCTAATGCACGAACACTGACCGACTGGCCATTGGCATTGCCTAATTGATTCGCTTGGATCGTGCTAAAGGATTCAATTAGACTGATGGTGGCTTGGCGAACGTGGCGATATTGTGTCAAAATATCGGCAAAATCCTGAGATTCATATTGCGCATGGAGCAAATATTCATTTTCATCAAAACTCGGAAGTGCTTGTCTTTCTCCCCGGGAAATAGCGAGCGCTCGGTAGCTGAAAATGCGTTCAGTATCTATGATATGACCTAAGAGCTGTTGGAGACTCCATTTACCAGGTGCATAGGCGAAACTTTCTTGGCCTTTTGCTAAGTTCTGGCAGATTTCGAGGAGCTCGGTATGTTGGCTTTTTAGGATATCTATCAAATGGTCTTCAGCCTCAAAGTTCAGGTATTCAGCGAAATAGCTTGAGTTTGGGTATTCGTAAGGCTCGGGTAGTCTCATTATTTCAATAAATTTTCCACAAAGGTATTGTTTGAAAGCAGAAAATGCCTAATTTCGTGCCACCAATTTAAAAAGGTCCGGTAGTTCAGTTGGTTAGAATACATGCCTGTCACGCATGGGGTCGCGGGTTCGAGTCCCGTCCGGACCGCCAACAACAATTTAAGTCTCTGATTTTCAGGGACTTTTTTTATGCCATAAACTATGTAGGGTGCTGCAAATTAAATTTTATATTTGTATGAAATAGAATCTATTATTTTAGACCTATCCATCTGGTTTTTAGCGTCAATTTTTGTAATTTTTGAAACGTAAAAATTTCATTCTTTAACTTGAAAAATAAAACATAATTTAATATGAAAATGAACCAGGAAATCATTCAGTTATTTGATGAATATACCCATAAGCCATTAACTCGGGAGGTATTTTTGAATCGCTTGACAAAATTAGTCGGCGGAGTAGCAGCCCTAAATACTATTTTGCCAGCCTTGGAAGGGAGTTATTCGGCTAGCGCAATGGTCGCTGAAGATGATGCAGATTTAAATTTTTCTACTGCTGAATTTCCGTCACCTAATGGAGTCATCAAAGGATATTTAGTGCAACCCAAAAACGCTAAGCAACCCTTGGGTGCTATCTTAGTGATTCATGAAAATAGGGGTTTGACGCCACATATTAAGGATGTGACGAGGCGAATCGCTAAGGAGGGTTTTATTGCTTTAGGAATCGATGGGCTAAGCCAATTTGGGGGTACGCCTGCAAATGAAGATGATGGGCGAACGTTGATTGGGAAATTAGATGCCAAGCAAAATATTGAAAATATGATGAGTGGCTTGAGCTACCTTCGAACATTGAAAAATAGTAATCAAAAAACGGCTTGCATCGGTTTTTGTTGGGGTGGAGGTATTGTCAACGATCTAGCAGCTAAGGATCCCAAATTGACCTTGGGCGTTCCGTATTATGGTCGACAAATTGACCCAGCTTTGGTGCCCAACATCAAAGCCAAATTAATGTTGCATTATGCAGGATTAGACGAAAGGATTAATGCGGGCATCCCTGCTTATGAAAACGCGTTGAAAAATAATCAAATTGATTATCAATTGTTTATTTACGAAGGGGCCCAACATGCCTTTAATAATGATTCGTCTCCAGCTCGCTACCAAGAAGCCACTGCTAAATTGGCCTGGGAAAGAACCATGAACTTCTTCAAAAAGTATTTAAAAAGTTAGCCTATACTTTCTCCTTAAATAAATTCAGGTGTTTATTATTGACTAAAGGTTTGGCCCAAAATCCGATGCTGAAAATATAGAGCAGTGTGACGAACAGAACACTCATGCCTATTTTTAACCCAAAAATATCGCCAACTCCTCCAACGATAAAGGGTAAAATGGCGCCTCCCACGATCCCAGTAACCAAAATTCCAGAAAAGGAACCATGATTCTCTTTGAACGAATTTAAGGCTAGGGAAAATATGATGGGGAACATCACGGAAAGAAATAAACCGAGCAATGGAAAGGCTAATAATGCCATGGATTTTGTGCCTAAAAGCGCAAGAGCTAAAGATGCAATGGCTAAAAAAGAGAAGGTGACGAGCACGATTCTACTATCTAAAATTTTCAATAAAATTAATCCAAGGATACCACCAGCGGTCATGAGTCCCCAAAAATAGGCTATCGTATCTGCCCCTGTGGTCTGCGGATTTACCCCGTGATAGGTGGATAAAAATTGCGAAATCCAATTCGATATTCCTTGTTCCGTGCCGGCATAACAAAGGATGGCGATGAAATATAAAATCACATATTTATTTTTAAATAAAGTTAAATAGATCTCTAATCGACCCGGTTTTTCACTTTCATCTAGGTCGACTTTTGGAAATTTAGATGCATATATAATAACGACCATCAATAAATTAACGGCAATAAATAAAACGTAAAGGGAAAGCCATGGGAATGCGTCTGGTATTTCTTGGAAAAATGATGAAACCAAACCCGACTGACTAAAGGATAATTTCTTTTGTAAAATAAAGGATTGATAGACGAATGGACTTAAATAAGAAGCAGACCCGAAAATCAGTTGGGCCCAAACTGAAAAATTAGCATAATTTTCTTCTCCCCCTGCCGTTCTAAGAAGTGGATTCGCCACGACTTGCAACATGGCCATTCCGCAGCCAATCATAAATAACGATACGATCGCGGAAATATAATTGGGTGAAATAACGATCAAAAGAGAGCCTAAACTGGAGAGTAAAAAAGCGAACATCATGACCTTCTTTTCTTTGAAAACCTCTAGCATAATGCCTGCCGGAATGGACATAAATCCATATGCAATGAAAAAAGCGAAGGGTAATAAGGATACCATTGTCAAGCTTAAATGAAAACCTGTGATGATGTCTGGAATGATCGGGCCTATGATGTTGGAGAGAAATGAAATGACGAAAAAAGTCAACAAAATGATGAATACGATGTAGGGACTTTTTTTCATTTTTTTTGGTTTAGGGTTTTCAAATGTAGGCGATTTTTTCATTAATCGGATCATTTAAGTTTTTTGAATAAACTTCGTAGAAAAAATGCAACGCGCCGAATTTAATTTTACACTTAAACGCGTATTTTTTTATACATTTACGATTCTTTTAAATGATTTCACGGTAAGCGATTGCGATGGAAACCTACGGAAATATTTTAGTTATTGTGACTCCTTTATTTTTATTTCTGGTGCTATTTGAAAAATGGTACGGTTGGTATAAAGGATTTGAAACGGTGGAAACCATGGACATGATTTCAAGTTTAAGCTCTGGGGTAACGAATTCTACCAAGGATGTTTTAGGGCTCAGCGTGGGGATTTTATCCTATCCATGGCTCGTGGAACATTTTAATTTAATTCAAGTTCAGTCAAGTGTCTTGTTATATTTGATCGCTTTCATGGCCCTCGATTTTTCAGGATATTGGGTTCATCGCTTAAACCATACCATTA
>CAMARL010000209.1 GCA_945860325.1 Spirosoma fluviale
GCTGAACCTGTTTCGTTTGAGCCGATGATCAGTAACATAGGCAAAGCAATGATGAGCGCAGATCTCCATTGGCTCATCCATTTGCTTAGATTCACTTGAGGGTCGTTCAGGTATTTGGCCAATAATAGTGCCGTGGCCGTTTTGGCAAATTCTGCAGGCTGAATCGTTACACCACCTAACTTAAACCAAGAATGTGATCCATTGATCGTCACGCCTAAGAACGGAACGGCGATTAATGCCAGCATAAATGCCGCGTAAATAAACACCGCAAAAGATTCAAAAAACCTGAAATCTAAGGCAAATATCAACATGATGAGTACGAGCGATGTGCCAATCCAAATTAATTGGCGCCCCGCATTGCTCGTATAAAATGCCTCATCAAAAATCCACAAAGGAGCTTCCGGATTGTAAACGGCTGAGTAAATACTCAACCAGCCTAATAACACAAAAAGTGCGTATAGGCCCACCGTGATCCAATCTAATTTCCCGATCTGGTTTGATTCTTGGCTCATCGTTTTAATGAATCCTTTTTAACTATTCTACGATTATACGTTACATTCGCCAAATAGCTCATGTTCATAAATTTAGTCTCAATATCTTTTCTATCCACACGGCCTTTTAAATATTTTTCAATAATCAATGAGGCAATGGGGGCTGCCGCGAAACCGCCAAACCCAGCATTTTCTACAAAAACGGCAATGGCTATTTTGGGATTATCTTTAGGTGCAAAAGCGATAAAAACAGAATGATCTTTGCCCTTTTGATTTTGGGATGTTCCCGTTTTTCCACACATAACAATGTCAGGAATTTTCCCTTCCCTTCCCACCGTACCGTGTAAAACCGCATCGCGCATGCCCTCATGAACTACATCAAAGTGCTTGGCATCGATGCCCACTGAAACGGGTGTTTTATAAAAAGTGTCAATCGTCTTTTTATCCCCCACGCCTTTGACTAAATGTGGCGGAATGTACCAACCCTTATTGGCGATAATGGCGGCGAAATTGGCCATCTTCAATGGGCTAACCACTAACTCTCCTTCACCGATACTTAAGGAATATATATTGGAAAATTTCCAGGTATTTTCACCCTTATAAACCTTATTATAATACTCGACATTGGGGAGATTTCCCTTCTTTTCATTTCCCAAATCAACACCCAATTTCCGCCCAAAACCAAAATTGGCCACTAATTCGGACCAGCGCTGGAGTCCTTGCGCAGACCTTTCAAACGTATTGCCTTGTGTATTGTCATATAAAATTTTACGAAATGCATGGTAAAAATAAGGATTACAAGACCACTGAATTGCATTATGTAAATCATTATGTGAGGTATTGTGTATGTGACATTTAACGGGAGCACCTGCATGCGTAAAAACGGATCCTGTAGTCAAAATGCCCAACTGCAATCCGACTAGTGCCTGAACAATTTTGAATGTAGAACCAGGCCGATAATAAGCCGACGGAGGGCGATTGATTAATGGCTTTAAAGGGTCTAATGCTAATATTTGATAATACTTAGAAAAATTTCTACCGGCTAATAAACTGGGATCATAGGAAGGAGCGGAAACCATGCTCAATATCTCTCCCGTAGAAGGCTCGATGGCCACGACACTTCCCACCTTGTTCATCATTAAACTATCTGCATATTCCTGAAGTCGGATATCAACACTGGTAAATAAATTTTGCCCGGCAATCGAACCGACATCCAAATCGCCATGTCGATACTCCCCCTTTTCCACCCCATTGCTATTCACCATTCGATATTTCACCCCTCTTTGGCCCCGAAGTGCCTCTTCATAAAAAGCCTCCAAGCCCGAAATCCCCACATAATCACCCTGTCGGTAATAATCATCTTTTTGATCTTGCAATGAATTTGTATTTATTTCCGCCACATAGCCGAGGGCATTGGAAAGTGCCTTAGATTGATAGGTTCGAAAGGCGGTTGTCGAAATAGAAAAGCCCGGATAATCGACCAAAGCATCTTGAATTTTAGCAAAGTCCTCCTTGGACAAATGCTTTAAAAATAGCGATGGTTTTACGCGGGAATAAGCCCACGCTTCTTTGGTCAGCGTATCAAAACGACCTTTGGTGATACCAAATAATTCACAAAAACGATTCGTATCTTTTACGACGGCTTTTCTAGGTGTGATGTATAAATCATACACTGGAGTATTATAAACGATCAATTTCCCAAAACGATCATACACTTCCCCCCTAAATGGCACTTGGATGATCTTACGAATCGCATTATTATCTGCCGCTTTTTCATAGGTTGAGTCAAACATCTGCAGATAAAACGTTTTACCTATGAATATAAGCCCAATCAAAAGGAAAAATAAAAAAATGATAAGTCGGCGACCTTCTGGCACGTAAAAATTAGTTAAGGGTACGGTAAAGCAATTTACGGAAATATTGTGATTTATTTGGGTAGGCTTTTGATCAAAGCATATAAAGAAATGGCGATGGATCCCAATGAAAATCCAATGGTACACCAAGGCTGCTGCAAAGCGAAATATCCATCCAAATATTGCCCCAACCAAACACCTAATAAAATGGTCGCCAACATCTGAAAGGCCGCTCCAATAAATCGCTGATAAGGTTGCATATGATTGAGTTTAAAATGTAGATGTCAATTTATTAAAAAGATTGAAAATTTGTCACGGATTCCCCTATTATTTGCGCCGTTTCATAGATATAATTGTAAATTTGAAAATTGTTTAACGGGTTCCAATGCCGAGAATATTCATCTTCGTTTTTTTTGTCGTGGCTATGTGGGCTTGTTCCCAACAAAGCACGCGTCCAGCAGCAAAGGCATTTCATAACATTAATGCAAAATACAATGCCATTTGGCAAGCAGATCGACTATACAAAGAGCTAGTAACAAAATCTTGGGAAGAAAGAAATGAAAATTATTCCCTCCCCATGGGTATATTTCCTCCGATTGATTCAAGTTTTGGACAAGCGCATAGCAATGAAATTGGGAACCTAATTAGGAAAGCCTCGTTGGTGATAGACCGACATCAAAATTCCAAGTTTATCGATGACGCCTACCTCATCATCGGCAAAGGCCGACTTATCAAAGGGGATATTAAAAATGCGACCGAAACCTTCAAATACATTAACTCGATCGACCATGATGAAATAACTCAAGCGAGTGCCTTAATTTATTTGTACCAAATATACATTGACCAAAAAGATTTCGAATCGGCCTTAAACGTAGAAAATTTCATCAAAGAAGTGCCTTTAAATGCTTCCCAAAAAACTGATTTTATTTTAAATAAAGCCTATTATCACCAAGTAAAAAATGAGATCCCTATCGCAGTCGCGCTACTGAATGAAGAAATATCGCATATCAAATCGAAGATTCAAAAAGCCCGATTGCATTTTGTGTTAGGCCAATTGTTTCAATCACAAGGGAAAAATAGCTTAGCTCAAGAAAACTTCAACCAAGTAAAAAACAATAAGCCCACCTACGAGCTTTTGTTAAATGCACAAATCGCGAGTAAAAAATTAACGGGTCAAGTCGGCGATTTAGAGAAAATGCTGAAGGAACCCAAGAATCTCGACAAACAATCTGAGATTTACTTGGCCTTGGGTCAAATAAGTTATGCCAATAAAGACTTTGA
>CAMARL010000210.1 GCA_945860325.1 Spirosoma fluviale
ATACATGCAGCTTTAGAAAAATGTGCGGATTTATTAGCGCAATTTGGAGGACATACACATGCCGCTGGGCTACACCTAAAACCCGAAAACTTGCAAGCATTTATTGAGCGTTTTGAGGCGCTTGTGCAAGCTGGATTGCCAACAGGCGAGTTGAGGGCTGAATTGACCATTGACCTTCAGGTACCTTTGGAAGCGATGACACTTTCCTTTTATGATCAATTACTATCCCGCCTTTCGCCTTATGGCCCTGGCAATATGATGCCCAATTTTCTGAGCGGCCCCATTTATTTAACGAAAGCGCCCTTCATCATGAAGGAGGAGCATCTGAAATTACATGTAAGTTCTTCGCCTACTGGCTCTTCATGGGAGGCCGTGGGTTTTGGGATTCGCAAAGATTTTTATGAAGGCCTATTACATGCCTACGAAAAGCAGCTCGCGTTCCAAATGGTTTATCATGTGGAAATTAATGAATTTCGAGGCGATCGGAATTTGCAATTGAGGATTTTAGATATTTCAGATATCTAAAAATAAGGCGTAATTTTGAATTTAAGTTATAAATAATGCCAATGAGACTAATTGTTACGGGGTCTATGGGCCTAATCGGTTCGGAAGTAAGTGAATATTTTCTTCAAAAAGGGTGGGAGGTTCATGGGATTGATAATAATCAGCGAGCCGTATTTTTTGGGATTCAAGGAGATAATTCGTCTAACAAGGATCGATTAACAAAATATGGCGAATCTTACCAATTGCACAATAACATTGACATTAGAGATCGCCAAGCCATTCTAGACATCATTCCATCCATTAAGCCGGATGCCATTGTTCATACCGCGGCCCAACCGAGCCACGACCGGGCGGCGTCCATTCCTTTTGAGGATTTTGATACCAATGCCGTAGGAACTTTCAACTTATTGGAATCCCTTCGTCGCTACGATACGAACGTTCCTTTTGTGCATTTATCGACCAATAAAGTATACGGAGATGCTCCTAATTTGATCAAAATGAAGGAGTTGGAAACCCGTTATGACTACGATGATCCCACCTATTTCGAGGGTATTTCGGAAAGCTTTAGCATTGACCAGTCTAAACACTCGCTTTTTGGGGCGTCAAAAGTATCTGCTGATATATCAGTTCAGGAATATGGGCGTTATTTTAATATGCCAACCGCCTGTTTGCGAGGGGGCTGCTTAACAGGTCCAAACCATGCAGGGGTAGAATTGCATGGCTTTTTAAGTTATTTGATCAAATGCAATATTGAGGAGAAAGAGTATACCGTTTTCGGATACAAAGGAAAGCAGGTGCGAGATAATATTCATTCCTATGATGTGGCGAGGTTTATTGAGGAGTTTTTAAAGGCGCCACGCATCGCGGAAGTGTATAACATCGGTGGAGGTAAAGATAATTCGGTTTCTATTTTAGAGGCCTTTGATTTGATCGCTAAAATTTCAGGCAAGCCCATGAAATATACGTATATTGATCAAAATAGAATCGGTGATCACATCTGTTATTACAGCGATTTGAAAAAAATGAAAGATCATTATCCAAATTGGGATATCACAAAATCCCTTGAAGATGTGTTTGTAGACATTTATACGCGCTACATGGAAACAACTCAATCATGAAAATACTAATTACAGGTGGCTGCGGGTTTGTTGGGTCAAATTTGGCCATCCTTTTTAAGCAATATTACACAGATTCAGAAATCTACTGTTTAGACAATCTTTCTAGGCGGGGATCTGAAATTAATTTACAAAAAATACTGGCACATGGCATCCATTTTGTCCATGGAGATGTGCGAATAAAAACGGATTTGGAGCGGATTCCTGCTGTGGATGTGGTCATAGATGCCGCGGCTGAACCCTCTGTTTTAGCCGGAACTATTCCAGGTGAGTTGGAGAATTTAATTGACACCAACCTGAACGGCACGATCAATACCTTGTACTTTGCCAAAAAACATCAGGCGGCTTTCATCTTTTTATCCACGTCTCGAGTATATCCTTATGATCGCTTATTGGACGTTTCACTCACCGCAAAACCCAATCGATTTAATCTTTCTGACGTACAACCCATGCCGGGGATTTCATCGAAAGGTTTAACCGAAGATTTTCCGTTAACCGGTTTAAGGTCCTTATACGGAGCGACTAAATTGGCCTCCGAATACCTCATTCAAGAATTTGCACATAACTTTAATATCCCAGCTGTCATCAATCGATGTGGCGTTTTGAGCGGACCTTATCAAATGGGAAAGATCGATCAAGGAGTTATTGTTCTGTGGATGGCAAGGCATTTTTGGAAAGGCTCATTGTCATATATTGGGTTTGATGGGAAAGGCCAACAAGCACGCGACGTGTTGCATGTGCGAGATTTATTCCGATTAGTCCAATGGCAAATAGCTCATTTGAGTTTACAAAAAGGTCAAATATTTAACGTGGGTGGCGGTTTAGAGCAAACTATTTCGTTGGCCGAATTAACCGACGTTTGTTCGCAGATTACGGGAAATACAATATCCATTTCTCAGACCGCTGAAAATAGACCTGGAGATATCCCGATCTATGTGACCGACAATACCAAAATCACCGAGTTTAGCGGTTGGCGCCCCGAAATCACCGTCCCGACACTCCTTTCAGAAGTCTACGAATGGCTTAAACAAGATGAGGCTATGTTGAAACCTATATTATCCTAAGCCATGAAACTAAGCGTTGTCATCCCTGCATACAATGAAGAAGGCTCGATCCAAGAGACCTTAACTTCTTTATATGCAGCGCTTTCGGCAGCAGAGGTCGATCATGAAATTGTGGTGGTCAACGATAATTCCAAGGATAAAACCTTAGAAATTCTTCAAGAACTACAGAAAGAAATTCCCACATTGGTATGCTTCACTAATCCGGGACCTAATGGTTTTGGCTATGCGATTCGCTACGGCTTGGACCGATTTACGGGAGAATGTGTGGGTGTCATGATGTCCGATCTATCCGATGATCCGGCTGATTTAATTGCTTTTTATCGGCTGATGGTGCGCGACAATTTAGACTGCGTGTTCGGTTCTCGCTTCATGAAAGGTTCCGCAGTTTACGATTACCCCAAGCATAAACTAGTGATTAATCGGATTGCCAATTGGCTCATCAAGGTTTTAATCGGCATCAAATACAATGACTTCACCAATGCCTTTAAAATGTATCGGAGACATACCATTAATGGTCTAAGACCATTTTTGGCGGCTCACTTCAACCTAACAATTGAGTTGCCATTAAAGGCAATAATTCGAGGTTATTCGTTCGGTATTTTACCTAATTCCTGGAGAAACAGAAAAGCAGGAGAATCCAATTTAAAAATCAAAGAAATGGGAAGTCGATATTTATTTATTTTACTTTACATTCTAATAGAAAAATACTTATCAAGAAATGATTATTTAAAAAAATGAAATACCTTACACACGTCCCGGCCGCTATCTTAGCTTTTTTGTTCCTATTGGGTGGCCTCAGCTTCTTTTTACCATTGTTGCCAGTACCCCCCATGACCGGAAATTCATTCACCTTTTTCAATCTTTTGGGAACAACAGGCTATATGGCTGTCGTCAAAATATTGGAAATT
>CAMARL010000211.1 GCA_945860325.1 Spirosoma fluviale
TAAAGTCGATATAACCGCGGTAAGTAAAATAATATCCATATCCATTATTTTTTCAATTTAGAGTTTATAAAATTCAATAAACCAAGGATTGTTGGCGGCCATAAACCAATAAAAATGGCTTTTTCCTTATCTCCGACGACCAAAAAAAGATATTCACTGACAAAAATGACAATGATGACAACAACGATGATCAGAATTTCTGAGGCTTTAAAGTTTTTAAACATGACGAGTGATTAAGTTTTAAACTGATATACTAAAATAATTAAACACAGATTAAAAATATGTGTTTATTTCTTAATTAACAAAATTAAAGCCACAGATTTTCTGTGGCTTTAAAAATTGGATTAAACCTTTCCTTTATTTAGGAAGTACAACTGAGTCAATCACGTGTATGATTCCGTTACCTGCCTTCAAATCCGTAGCAACAACCGTAGCTGTACCACCTTTTTCGTCAGTCAAAATAACTTTTCCGTTTTTCAACGAAGCTGTTACTGTACCTCCACTAACTGTTTTCAAAGCTAATGAACCCTTTGCGTCAGTAATTGCTTTTACGACTGTTGCCGCATTAAATGTTCCAGCAATGACGTGGTAAGTAAGAATTTTTGCTAGAGTAGCCTTGTTTTCAGGCTTCAATAAATAATCAACAGTTCCTGCAGGTAATTTAGCAAATGCCGCATTTACAGGTGCAAAAACAGTAAAAGGACCTGCACTCTGTAGTGTCTCAACTAATCCTGCTGCCTTTACAGCTGCAACTAAAGTAGTGTGATCAGCTGATCCGATCGCAATATCTACTACAGTTTTTTGAGCGTTGGACGCAAAACTAAGGCCGATTAGAGCGATTAATGTCAATGTAAGTGATTTTAATTTCATTTTTTTTGTATTTTTTGTTTAAGTACAATTGCATAACGATTTAATTATGAATTAGTTTTGAATTTTTTTGATGAGGTCAAAAAATAATTAATTTTCAACGATTAAAAATTGGATTGAATATATTGAAATTGTTGTCGATCAAGGGGGATGATTTGATCATTTAAGCATCTCTATTCATTAAGAATTGTCTGTCGAATAGTTACCGAAGCGATTGATTTATTTCTGGAATCCGCCTGTTATTTCCTTTATTTTTTCAAAAAATGCTTTTTTTCTTTCCGAATGAATACCCCAATCTACTGGTACCGTTTGGTAGCCTTCAATTATATTGGTTTCCCCGCGGAGGCGATAATCGAAATATCCCCAGGAAACATAATATTTTAATGAGGTGGTCAGGTTATTGGTCTCTTTTTCAAAATCGAAGTGATCATCTTCATTGTTGATGATGGGCATAACACGGAAACCATCCACTTCCATAGTTTTATTAATTAGATCCTGAATTTGTTCAGTTTTTGAACCTCCATTTCCATGAATTAATAGAAAATCAGAGGTTTTTACGACATTGGAAGTTGGCACAGTAAGGCCTCGAAAACTGGTTCCTACTAAATACCTATATCCATTCTTTTTTCTCTCTTTGACCAAATTAATTAATTCATGAATTCTGTTTGGGTACAAAATTGGATGGTCGTAAGATCCATTTTCACTCGTTTCATTTGCAATCTCAAGGAGTATATTTCGGTATTTCTTTTTAAATAGCCAATCAACCATTTGATTAGTAGCATTTATAACGGCTTTTTCATCATGTAAATATTGATCTTGGCCAAAATAGAATAATCCCAGTATGACCACCATTTTTAAACGATCGGCTTCTTTTAAAACTTTATCTAAACGGTCCAGGTAGTCAGCGTTTAATGATCCATCTTGATTAAATCCAGAATTAATACATTTCGAATTTCCATAGCCTGTTGGGCTACCCCCCTGCATATTAATTGTGAAACAGTTTAATCCGTATGAATGCCAAAGGGACATATTCGAAACAAATTCTTGATTATTTCTTTTAGCATCCCATTTTTTTGTGTCGGGGTAGGCAAATGACTGAGCGGTTTCAGGATTTAAATCATCAAAAATGCCTTGAACCATACGAGAGTTTATTAATAGACCCTCTATTTTTAATTTTTTCCAATACCTATTTGGATAGGTGGGGCTTCCATTAATATAAAATTGATTGCCCTTGATTTCGACTACTGTTTGTCCAGAGGCGTTAAAAATTACTAAAATGGTCAAGGCCAATTTAAATACATACAATGATTTCATTTTTAGCATAATCTTTATGTTATATATTTGAAATTTTGGGGTCAATGGCTCTTTTTTTTATTTAAGCTTGGTCGTATCTATACGGCTAGGGGTATCTTCCCCTGAAATAATACTCGTCGCGCTCTTAGCAATCGCCTTAATAATTTCGGTCATATTAGCTAAGTCCAAAGTCTGTACTTCATCGCTCGCCTTGTGGTAATTAGGTTCACTGTCCATTTTAGAGGTAGAAATGGTATGTGCGGGAACGCCCAATTCTGCTAAAGTCGCATTGTCTGAACGGTAAAATAAGTTTTGGTCTAGGTATGGATCCGGATAAAAGGTAAATGGAGATCCTGTTAAGTTCTTCTTCAAAATTTCACCCATCGAAGACTTCTCATAACCTGTGATGTAGGCACTATTTTTTCCCCACTTACTTTCTGTACCAATCATCTCCAAATTAAACATGGCCATCACTTGGTCTGGATTGAATTGTTTGGAGAAATAAGAACTTCCGTGGCCACCGCTTTCCTCTGCTGTAAAGGCCGCAAAAATTAGTGTACGTTCGTTATCACGCTTTTTAGCATAGTATTTTGCCAGCATCATCATAGCGGTTGTTCCAGCAGCATCGTCATTCGCCCCGTTGTAGATTGAATCTCCTTGCACGGCTTTCCCGATCCCCAAGTGATCATAGTGACCAGAGAAAATAACGTATTCATTTGGACGAGATTTACCAGGAAGGATCCCCATGACGTTAGCTAATTCGAGTCGTTCTACTTGTTGGGTCGCGGTGAATTGATACTTCGTAGGAATAGCATTGGCAATCACGAAAATAATGTTGGCTTGCGTTTCTCTAAGTGGCCCTCTGCTAGACAGGCGCGGAATGTATTTAGCAAAGCTCTCGTGCAAGAAAGCGATGGTGGGCTTTTGGGCATTCATAATCTTATAGGCATTTTGACCAAAATTCGCTCCCTCCTGAATGCTTGCTATTTCGTAACCCGATTTTTCGTCGATTTCAATCGAAGGCTCTTTGGAAATAATTGCGATATGTTTTGCCTCTAAAGATTTATCATCCACGCGTATGGAAGCGGAAATTAACGAAGACTTAAACATGGGGAAAGTTTGCAAATACGTTCCGCTGGTCATTTGCAATTTTGCTTTTTTGAATTCACCGGCAATGAAATTTGCGGCCTTTTCTATGCCCGGTGTAAAGGGTTTTCTGCCCGCCAAATCGTCTGAGGCTAAATAAGTTTCGATACGCTCCGTTTCTGCGCGCGTAATAATTTTGTCAATTTTTTGCGCCTGAGCCAGTAAGGGTAGCGCTATGAGTAGTAAGATTTTATTCATTGGAAAATGTTTATTTCGACAATATTACAAAATTACCTAAAGAAAGGGTAGGGTTGATTGGGAAAAGGAATCTGTTAGGCCGAG
>CAMARL010000212.1 GCA_945860325.1 Spirosoma fluviale
TTGATTGGCGTAATGGTGGGGACTTTGTTTCTCAAACGTATCGCTATGGAGAATCAGATTTGAAATCACAAAGATTCTTGGATAATTTGATTAATCCTGGAACGATGACTGGAGATGCTTTACGTAATTATTTAGTAGCTAACCAAGAAACGATGATTAAGGTAAATGGTAACCAATTTCATATCGTAGGGGGACCTACTAAAGAATATGGCGGGTATCCATTTGAGTATGGTGGAAAGGTTTATCCAAATGGGGTATTTAATCCAGGAGTTATCGCACAATATGATAGCAAAGGAAATATTACCGTATACGAAGAAAACTTAGGTGGACCTAATACACGTATCATTCCTTATGGCGATAATTATCCTTGGGATTTCACTAGGGCGGCTATGTTTGATGCTTCTTTTGTTAAACTAAGAGAAGTTTCATTAGCGTATGAATTGCCAAGTAATGTTGTGAAGAAATTAGGTTTACAAGCAGCTAACTTCTCAGTATACAGCCGTAATATCATCTTATGGACTGCAGCAAAAATAGGAATTGATCCAGAGACGGCATTCCAACCCCAAGCTGGAACTCAAGCAGGAACACAATTTAAACAAGGTATCGAGCGATACAATGTGACTCCATGGGTCATTCCAGTAGGATTTAGACTTGGTTTAACATTTTAATTCAATCACCTTAAAATTTTGAAATCATGAAAATGAATAAATATATTAAAATCGCAGTTTTTGCCTTATTGACAGGCTCATTCTTCTCTTGTGAAGATTTAACCTCGGTCAATACGAATCCAAATGGAGTTCAGCCAGATATGGTGAACCCAAATTTAATTATGCCAACAGTCTTGACTGAAATGGCAAAGGCGTATGTCAACTTAGGATATCAGGATATCGCGGGAGTTGTGCAGCATACTCAAAAAGATGCTTGGTCTTCTGGTCATAATGACTACGACTGGGGTGGAACTCAGAGTTGGGCCGGATATTACGGTTTACTTAGAGACAATGAATTATTATATCAACGTGCCGTTACGATGAACTTAGAGTTTCATCAAGGTGTCGCTTTGGTGAATAAAGCATTCTTATTTGGTTTAATTACGGACTTATGGGGCGATGCTCCATACACCAATGCCTTGAAAGGGGAATTAGGAGGAGTAGCTAATATTCTTCCAGCTTATGATAGCCAAGAGGTTATTTATGCAGGAATCATTGCAGATTTAGAAAAAGCTAATAAATTATTGTCTAAACAAAAATCGGAATACTCCAGCATCGTAGATAATGTGGACGCTATTTATGCAGGGGATCCGACTAAATGGAGAAAATTTGCGAACTCATTAGCGCTTCGTTATTTCATGCGTATCTCAGGCAAGAAGGCGGATGTAGCGAAAGCAGGTATTGAAAACATCATCAAAAATGCGGCAAATTATCCAATCATCACCTCAAATACCGAGGACGCAACGATGGGATTTCCAGGAACTTCTGATGGTACTTCTTGGCCTGCTAATGCCGTGTATGATGTATCAGGAAGTAATTATCGACGCATTAAAATGGCGAGTGTTTTTGTCAAATACTTACAAGGAGTAAAGGATCCTCGTTTAGGTGTATGGGCGGCTAAAGTTGAAATTCCATTAATCGTGGATGCCGCTTTCCCAGCAGGTACGGATAAAATAGAAGGTGGCAAGCGTTATTTATCTCCTGATAAAGTAGGTAAATCGGTTGTAGACACAAATCCAGAATATGTAGGCTTACCTACTTCATTCTCTGCTTTGCCCTCAGCGTATAATTTAAATCCTACGCCAGGACAAACATCATTTAATCCTCACGTGTCTTTTTTAGCGCCAATGTATAAGAATGCTTCGGGTCCTTTATTAAGAGCTCGTTTGGTGTCTGCTGCAGAGGTAAACTTCATCTTAGCGGAGGCTGCCCAAAAAGGCTGGTCTGTGGGCGATGCGAAATCATTTTATGAAGCGGGTGTTAAAACATCTTTAGCAGCTTGGGGTGTCAGTGGCTCATCTACTGCATATCTTGCTGGTAGCGGCGTAGCTTACAACGGAACTTTAAAGCAAATCATGGAACAAAAATGGATTGCTTCTTGGACTGCAGCTACGGAATCCTGGTTTGATTATAGAAGAACAGGCTTGCCTGCTTTGACTGCTGGCCCGGCTGCCAAACGTCAAGCATTGCCTTTACGTTTTTATTATATGCAAGATGAAATCAGGATCAATGCAAAGAACACAACAGCCGCAATGGATAAATTAGAAATTACTAATTTTTCACAAGCGGAGGGTAAAAATAGCGCTTGGTCTAAACCATGGCTTTTAATAGGCACTAGTAAGCCTTACTAATTAGAATTTTTATTAAATTAACCACAGGTATTTTTGCCTGTGGTTTTTTTTCTTTTAAATTTTTCAATTTATGATGCATCGCCTCATTTGTTTTTGCTTATTATTAGTGGCTAGCTTGTCGGTTCAAGCCCAAAGTATCCGCGTGGGTGCTGCCGTTCGCGTCATCACTCCGGATCCCCTTTTGCCCGTGTCGGGTGGAATAGGCGTACCCCATCCAGTGAAGGAAAAGCGGGGTGATTTGTTTGCCCGAGCGATGGTCTTTGAACAAGGGAGTACTCGATTTGCGATCGTCAATGTCGATAATTTAGGTTGGACTTCCATTTTAGGCAACCGCTCCCGTGCCCTGATTAAAGGCATCGCTTCTGAAAATATTTTGATTGGTGCCACACATACGCACAGCGCTCCTGACGCCTATGGCTTTCCAGATATGTCGGGTAAGTCTTATGCGGATCTAACATATTTGGATTGGTGTGTG
The DNA here is from genome assembly GCA_945860325.1 of Spirosoma fluviale. GTDB lineage: Bacteria > Bacteroidota > Bacteroidia > Cytophagales > Spirosomataceae > Aquirufa > Aquirufa fluvialis_C. The sequence continues at coordinate 2,814 of CAMARL010000212.1, forward strand.
AAGCAAATTGCCGATGCGGTGAATGAGGCATTAGCTAATCTCCAACCAGCGTCTCTAAAAGTAGCCATGGACGAAGCGAAAGGAAAAATAGCCTATAACTATTATGCCCCAGCGCTTTATGATCCTCGTTGCGGTGTTATTCAAGCCATTGCGACCTCGGGCCCACGCATGGGAAAACCGATCGCGACTTTAGTTAATTATGCCGTTCATCCAGAGGTTTTAGGAAATAGTCGAGGAATTTTGAGTCCCGACATGATTGGGCCTATGTACCAAAAAATTGAATCAACCATTGGTGGTGTGGCCTTATTTATGAATGGCGCCCAGGGTGGAATGGTTACCGCAGATACCCGATTGGAATATGGGAAGGAAGGCCAAGGGCAGAAAGAAGCCAATACCTGGGACGAATGCATTCGAATCGGAGAGCTTTTAGCGGACGAAGCCATGCGCATTGTGGCGGCTGCTCCTGTACTGGTTAACCCAGCTCTTTATTGTACCTCAAGAAAATTAGAATTCCCCATAGACTCTGAAATCATGCGGTATATTTTGAAAAAATCACCCCTAAAATATGAGGGAGGAAAAGAGAATTATGTGACGACCCAGCTCAATCTTTTGAATATTGGGCCCGCACAAATCTTAACGGTTCCAGGAGAGGCCTTGCCTAATGTAGGGTATTATGTCAAAAGAAACATGAATACCAAAATGCCATTTTTATTTGGTTTGACCAATGACGCCTTTGGGTATATGTTGGCCAAAGTAGATTT
>CAMARL010000213.1 GCA_945860325.1 Spirosoma fluviale
AGTTCCTCCAAGGTAGTCTTTTCTAAAACCGATAGATTAGCATCACGCCATTTGGCCAGCACACTTCTCAACTTACACGTCTCTTCATCCGCGCAATCATCACATTTTCCATAAAAATGCAAAGAAACGCATAAGGCTGGGGCAATAGGACCATCTACAATCCGAATGATCTTGGCAAATGTTACTTGGTCCGGCGGGATGCGCAAATAGTAGCCGCCTCCTTTGCCTTTTTGACTCTGTAAGATCCCATGATTTCGTAATTCTAATAAAATAGCTTCCAAAAACTTTTTGGGGATATTTTCAGATTCTGCAATATATGAAATCAATAATGGCCCTTTCTCATACGATTGAGCTAAAACTTTAAGCGCTTTCAACGCATATTTTGCTTTCTTAGATATCATTTTGCCTGTTGAATTATAATCAAAGCTACTAAATATTTAATTGAATTCACAAAAAGCCTATTAAACCAATCGATTAACTAATTTTCAAAATATTGAAATGAAAATTTTGTTTCAGTGCTTGAAAAATAGGCCCATAAAAAAAGGCTGTTCGTTGCCGAACAGCCTTTTAAAATCATATAAATAACGACTAGAATCGGAAGTGAGAGAACGCTTTGTTCGCCTCCGCCATTCTATGCGTATCATCTTTCTTTTTAACTGCTGCACCTTCACCTTTGGCAGCTGCAATAATTTCATTAGCTAAGCGATCCATCATGGTCTTATCGCCACGCTTTCTCGCATATAAAATTAACCACTTCATTCCCAATGAAACTTTGCGTTCAGCGCGCACTTCTGTTGGAACCTGAAAGTTAGCACCACCAACACGACGACTTTTAACCTCGACAGATGGCATAACATTGTTTAATGCTTTTTTCCAAGTCTCTAAGCCATTCTCTTTAGTACGATCTTCTACTTTATCCAATGCATCATAAAAAATAGTGAATGCAGTTGATTTCTTTCCGTCGTACATCAAGTTATTGACAAACTTGGTGACTAATACATCCTTGAATTTAGGATCTGGTAATACGTAGCGTTTTTTTGGTTTCGCCTTTCTCATTTTGTTAGTTTTTTAAATTTGACCCAACCTTCTGCCTTTAACAATGGCATACTGGATCGTTCTGTTAATACTTATTTCTTTTTACCTGTTGGAGCTACTTGTCCTGGTTTTGGACGCTTAGCACCATACTTCGAACGAGATTGTAAACGACCCGTTACTCCGGCCGTATCTAATGCTCCACGAATAATGTGATAACGCACACCCGGTAAGTCCTTTACACGACCACCACGAATCAATACGATCGAGTGCTCTTGCAAATTGTGACCCTCACCTGGAATGTAAGCATTCACTTCTTTTTGGTTTGTCAAACGTACACGCGCTACTTTACGCATCGCTGAGTTTGGTTTCTTTGGAGTCGTCGTGTATACACGTGTACAAACCCCTCTTCTCTGTGGACAAGAATCCAAAGCAGGTGACTTAGATTTCCAAGTCATTTGCTCACGTCCCTTGCGCACTAATTGCTGAATAGTTGGCATTTTAGCGTAATTACCTGTTTAAATATAAATTCTATTAAATCCCTCTAGCAATTGATCCTCATTCGATTGAGTTATCCCATACTAACGGGGGTGCAAAGTTAATAAATTGAAGCGAAAAACAAAATACGAATCAATAAAATTATTTGACAAATCCACGGATTCCCATTTCCAAGCCACGTAATTCAGCCAATCCTCTTAATCGGCCAATCGCCGTATACCCCGGATTCGTCTTTTTACCCGCTTGTAAATCGTCCAACATGCGATGTCCATGATCTGGCCTAAATGGTAATCTATAATCCTTCCGGCCTTCAGCGATTCGTTTATTTTGTTCTACAACTAATCCCTTCATCACGCCAAACATATCCACATCTCCGTCCAAATGATCTGCTTCATGGAAATTTCCAAACTCGTCTCTTCTTGTCGCTCTTAAGTGAATAAAATTAATCCGATGGCCTAATCGTTCCACCATTCCCACTAAATCATTGTCGGCCCTCACCCCATAACTCCCCGTACAAAAGCACAAACCATTAACTGGACGATCATAGGCTTTTAATAACTGAACCGCATCGCTTTCTGTACTCACGACACGTGGCAATCCTAAAATTGCATAGGGAGGATCATCCGGATGAATCGATAAATTAACTCCTTCTTCCTCGGCCACAGGGCCTATTTCTTTGATAAATTCATATAAATGGCCGCGTAATTCCGCATCGCCAACTTCCATATAAGTATCTATTGCCTCCTGAAATGATTTCAGCGTAAAACTCTCTTCACTCCCAGGCAATCCTGCTATAACATTACGAATCAATTTATCTTGTTGGCCAGGTGTCGATTGATCAAACCAACGCTTAGCACGGGTGATTTCTTGCTCCGAATAATGTGCATCGGCACCTGGTCGCTTCAACAAATAAAGTTCAAAGGCTGCAAATTCAGCGGAATCAAAGCGTAAGCCCGTACTGCCATCCGGGAATTTAAAGTCCAAATCTGTTCTTGTCCAGTCCAAAATAGGCATGAAATTATAACACACTGTATCTAAACCTGCTTTGGCTACATTCCGAATCGATTGCTGATAATTGGCTATGTATTTTTTGAAATCGCCGGTTCTCGTTTTAATCGTTTCATGAATAGGGATACTTTCAATCACCGACCAAGTTAAACCTGAAGCCTCTATGATATTTTTTCTTTCCAAAATGTCGGCAACCTCCCAAACTTGTCCATTGGGTATTTGATGCAATGCATTCACGATTCCCGTCGCACCTGCCTGACGAACATCGGATAATTTCACGGGGTCATTGGGGCCAAACCAACGCCAAGTCTGCTCTAAAGCCATATCTTGTAATAATTTTTAAATGAAGCACTCAATTTTTCCATTTGCTATGTTTTACGTACCAAATGAATCGCCAAAGTTAATCATAAAAGATTTCTATACATCAAGCTGCATTGAATTTGCTTAGGCAATCCCACAAAAAAAACCTTATTCGGACACCGAATAAGGTTTTTGTAATCAAGCATTTATATACTTTCTTAAAAATCTTTCAGAAAGGTTGCCAAAATTAATTGATTTTTTGACAATTGAAAAAATCTAGCCATTTTGATGTGCAGGCCTTAATAAATCAGTTACTGTTTTTACGGGATTAAAGGTGTCCAAAGGAACCTCCACAAAAATGGTATTCCAGTGTGCCATGGCCCCATTCCATAAACCTGGGAGCTCCTGCGCCTTCAATTTTCGACCATCCTTCGTCTTTTTCGTGATAAAGCCAGTGGACATATCCCGAAAACTCAACAAATTAAAATATTTTCCTTCATAATCCCTCGTTGAACAAACTAAATCCACGGGATTGAAATGGGTAGAATTTGAAAAAATTTCTTTTTGAGTTTCATTTTCCATATCCACTTGAGCCGACTCCACTAATTGCAACGCAAAATTTCCATGTCCATCCGAACACCAAAACGGTCCCCCTCCAGGTTCCCCCATATTTTTAACCACACCACATATTCGGGTAGGACGATGTAAAATAGTCTTTAGCCATTCCACTTTTTC
>CAMARL010000214.1 GCA_945860325.1 Spirosoma fluviale
AAAACGGTCCTAAACTTTAAAGCACAAACCCAAGGAGCTGAGGGAATCAGAATAACGAATTGCGAAAACATTGTTTTAGAAGATTTTACGGCGGAAGATTCCAAAGGAGATTTGATTAAAACCATGCGTGTAAAAGGGATCACATTCCGAAGATTAAAGACGGCCTGGACGGGAAAACCCTCCCCTACGAATGGCAGTTACGGATTGTACCCAGTGCTATGTGAAAAAGTATTGATTGACAGTTGTATTGCCATCGGCGCATCTGATGCTGGAAGTTATGTAGGACAATCTAAATACATCACGGTTCGCAATTGCACTGCATTTCAAAATGTTGCCGGGATCGAGATCGAAAATTCATTGTATGCCGATGTCTACAATAATGTCGCTGAGGGGAACACCGGAGGTATTTTGGTTTTTGATTTACCCGATCTAATCCAAAAAAAGGGAGGGTTTGTGCGTGTATACAACAACTTAATTAAGGAAAATAATTTGGCCAATTTTGCCCCCAAAGGTAATATTGTGGGAAATGTACCCAAAGGCACCGGTATGATGGTATTAGCCACGAGCCAAGTAGAAATTTTTGACAATAAAATTCTAAATCATTCAACCGTGGGAGTCGCTATTATCAGCTACTTTATGACGGAGAAAAAAAATAAAGATAAAGGGTATTACCCCTACCCTACTTCGATCAATATTCACGATAATTTATTTGAAAGGAAACCGCGTCGCGTACCAATGGACAGCCGATTTGGTCAATTGTATCGGGTGAAATTAAAATTTGGCCGTAAGATACCACAAGTAATTTTCGATGGAATATTAGACCCTAAATTAGTGGGAACTGATGGTAAATATCTGCCTGAATATGCCATTTGTGTACGAAACAATATCAATCAAAGTACTTCATTCCTAGATGCTGATCATGACTTTAAAAATGTTTTAGTGGGTCCTGATTTATTTGAATGTTCACCCGTTTCGATCAAATCAAATCAGTTTTAATCCCATGAATAAGCTTTTCATTATTTTAGTTTCATGTATAAGTTTGACATTTTTAATGTCCATCGATTCAGAAATTAATACGGAATTTAATTATCCAGACAAGCTTTCTGAGTTTGCTTTGTTTAAAGGACGCTTGCAAGATCAAATTCCTGCAGAAGATGTATTGCCTTACGCGTTAAATTCTCCCTTATTTTCAGATTTTGCGCATAAATTAAGATTCATTAAAATGCCTAAAGGCACTAAGGTGAATTTTAACCCAGATTCCGTTTTGCAATTTCCCGTTGGGACCATAATAGCCAAGACATTTTATTATAAAAATGATGAACGAGCTGAGGCAAAAGGACGAAGATTAATGGAAACGCGAATTCTAATCCATGAAGCGAAAGGCTGGAAAGCCTTGCCCTACATTTGGAATAAAGAACAAAATGAAGCAACCTTAGAAGTAGCAGGAGGTGGCGATTTAGTCTCTTGGATTGATGATCAAGGAAAAAAACAAGCCTTCGAATATGTGGTTCCCAATATGAATCAATGCAAAGGTTGTCACGAAAGACAAGGGGACATGACTCCCATTGGACCTTCAGCGCGCCAATTAAACGGAGAATTTTCATATGAGGATGGGAAACATGAAAACCAGTTGGCCCACTGGGCACAAAAAAATACCCTGGTTAATCTTCCAAAACTAAGTGACGTTCCTAAAATGCCATCCTATTCAGATCTTAATGCCTCATTAGATCTAAGGGCGAAAGCTTATTTAGACATAAATTGCGCCCATTGCCATAATCCAGTAGGTCCAGCACAATCCTCAGGGTTATTTCTTCATTGGAATAATCCGAATAAAACCAGCTACGGCTTTATGAAAACTCCTGTCGCTGCCGGAAGGGGATCAGGAAATTTATCCTATGATATCGTGCCAGGAAAGCCAGAAGAAAGTATTTTAGCCTATCGCATGCATTCATTGGATCCAGGAATCATGATGCCTGAATTAGGGCGTAGATTATCTCACAAAGAAGGTGTAGATTTAATTAAAAATTGGATCAAATCACTTTAATATGATGAAGAAAATATCGCTGATAATCATTTGTTTATTGACCTTACAATCTGGCTTATTGGGTCAAAGCAAGAAAGAAAAATTACCCAATATCATTTATATTTTAGCCGATGATTTAGGCTACGGGGATGTTTCAATCAATAATCCCAAAGGGAAAATCAAGACACCTAATATCGATCAAATCGCCCTCCAAGGTATGCGATTTACGGATGCGCATTCCGCTTCTGGGGTTTGTACGCCTACTCGATATGCCATTTTAACTGGCCGCTATCCATTTAGGAGTAAATTGCCTGTGGGTGTTTTAAGAGGATATAGTCGTTCTTTGATCGACACAAACCAACAAACCGTTGCGAAATTACTTTCACAAGCGGGGTATTCCACAGGGGTGATTGGCAAATGGCATTTGGGGGTAGACTGGACGTTAAAATCTGGAAATGAAGCGCTATTAAATGAAAAAGAATTAGGCATAAAGACTGAATTAAATCCAGAAATCATCGATTTTACTAAGCCGGTGACGGCTGGTCCAAAATCCGCTGGATTTGATTATTCGTATATCTTACCAGCTTCCCTGGATATGCCTCCCTATTTATATCTTGAAAACCAACAAGTTGAAGAGCTTCCTACGGCATATACCGCAGGAAATAAAATGGAAAAAGGGTATTCTGGACCCTTTTGGCGAGAAGGAAAAATGTCTCCTTCTTTTGATTTCCATCAAGTTTTACCTCGATTTATTGAGAAAGCAAACCAATTTATTGGAAAACAAAATGGTGAAAAACCATTCTTTTTATATCTTCCATTAGCCGCACCGCACACTCCCTGGATGCCTAATCCCGAGTATATAGGGAAATCTGGGGCAGGAGAATATGGCGATTTTGTCCAACAAGCTGACGCATCCGTGGGAGCCGTTTTGAAACAATTAGAAAAATTAGGAATCGCTAAAAATACGATTGTAATATTTGCTAGTGACAATGGTCCTTATTGGCGTACTGATTATATTGAAAGATTTAATCATGCATCGGCAGGTGAATTTAGAGGAATGAAAGGCGATGCTTATGAAGGAGGACATCGAATTCCCTTTTTTGTTCGTTGGCCCGCTCAGGTAAAAGCAAATACGACATCTAATGCTACCACCAGCTTAGCTAATTTATTAGCCACTTGTGGTGATTTGACGGGCATTAAAGTTACATCAGAAGATACATATAGCATTATGCCGATTCTAAAAGGTCAAACAAAAGAGATACAAGGACAACCTGGAATTGTTGTTTCATCATCCATCGGATATTTAACGGTTCGAAAAGGCGATTGGAAGTTAATTGAAGGACTTGGATCTGGAGGGTTTACAGAACCCCAAAAAATCGAACAGGTAAAAGAGGGAGTTAATGGCCAATTATTTAATTTAAAGAGTGACCCTAAAGAAGCAAATGACGTTTTTGAATCGAATAAAGAAAAAGTTCAAGAGCTCAGAATTTTACTGCAAGAAATCAAAGGCTATAAAAA
>CAMARL010000215.1 GCA_945860325.1 Spirosoma fluviale
GAAATTTGTAAGGCGAATGGGACCTTATTGATCTTTGATGAAATGTGGACAGGCTTCAGAATAGCCCTAGGAGGTGCTCAGGAATATTTTGGAGTAAAGGCGGATTTAGCTACTTTTTCAAAAGCTTGTGCGAATGGAATGCCTTTAGCTATTTTAACCGGAAGGAAAGATGTGATGTCGCTTTTTGAAAAAGATGTTTTTTCCTATACGACTTTTGGCGGAGAAGCCTTATCCTTAGCTGCTTGCAAAGCCACTATTGAATACATGCAAAAACATGATGTGATAGCGACCTTAAATAGCAAAGGAGAATGGATTCAAAATGAATATAATAAGTTGGTCTCCTACTTAGGCATGTCAGAAATAACGTCATGTGTCGGGTATCCTTGTCGATCTATGTTGACGTACCAAGCAGAGGGTCAAAATCCTTTGGCATTAAAAACGTTCATGCAACAAGAGCTTTTGCAAAAGGGGATTCTTTGGGGTGGATTTCATAACATCTCATATAGTCACTCAAAAGAAGATTTAGAATATACAATTAAAGCATATGCTGAGATTTTACCTAGGCTTAAACTGGCTATTGAAAATAATCAAGTTGAATCATTGTTGAAAGGCGAATTGCTAGAAGCGGTATTTAGAAAGATTAATGAACACAACATTCAACCAAAAAATGCATAGTCAAGACATGTTTAATTTATCAGGTAAAGTAGCGTTAGTAACCGGTGCTTTAGGGCTCATTGGCAAGGAACATTGTAAGGCTTTGGCCCAGGCAGGAGCAACGGTTATTGTAGCTGATTTGTCCATTGCACAATGCGTCGATTTTGCATCCACATTGGGGAATCATTCGAAAGGCATTGCCCTTGAAATAACGGTGGAAAGCGAAGTAGAAAAATGTGCAGATTGGATAGAAAAGGAATTTGGCCGATTGGATATTTTGGTCAATAATGCGGCCATCAATGATCATTTTCAAACCTCTGCAGATTTATTAAGTTTATCCTCTTTTGAGAATTATCCGGTCGACATGTTTCAAAAATCATGGGAAGTAAACGTGAAAGGATTATTTCTTTGTGCCCAAAAATTTGGGAAAATCATGTTGAAAAATAAGCAAGGAAGCATCATTAATATTGCTTCTACTTATGGTATAGTAGGGCCAGATCAGTCCTTGTATCAAGATGAAAAAGGCCAACAATTATTTTTTAAGACACCGGCTTATCCAACGACCAAGGGAGCTGTAATTAATTTCACTAGATACCTAGCGGCCTATTGGGGCGAGCAGGGCATCCGAGTTAATACGCTATCTCCTGGAGGTGTGGAAAATGGACAAACAGATTTTTTTATGCAACAATATTCAGCAAAAACACTTTTAAAGCGCATGGCTAAACCGGATGATTATGCAGGTGCTTTAGTGTTTTTAGCCAGTGACGCTTCAGCCTACATGACAGGAGCGAATCTGGTCGTCGATGGAGGATTTACAGCAATTTAAGATGGAAGATTTAAAGATAAAACTAGCTAAAATAAAATGGGTATTGACTGACTGCGATGGAGTCCTTACCGATGGAGGAGTATATTATGGAGAACAAGGTGAATACCTGAAAAAGTTTAATATTCGAGATGGGATGGGAGTGGAACGGTTGAGGACTTTAGTTCAAGTACCAACAGGAATTATTACCGGAGAATCTTCTCCATCTGTGGTTAAAAGGGCAGAAAAATTAGGCATCACCGAGTTGAATTTAGGGGTTAAGGAAAAGAAGGGAGTGGTTAACCGCATCCTTAAAAGGTACTATTTAAAAACGGAAGAGCTAGCGTACATTGGGGACGATGTAAACGACTTAGTCGTAAGATCCTTAGTAGGTATGTTTTTTTGTCCTGCAGATGCTTTGCCCCAAGTTAAAGCGGAGGCTGATGTAGTTTTAACACTTGACGGAGGAAGAGGTTGTTTCCGAGAAATGGCGGAAATGATTATTCAAGCCAAATTAAAAGATTAACTCGCGCTGTAATTTTTCAGGCCTATAATGCCCACGATGATTAATGTCATAAAGAAAAATTCCATCAGTGACGTGGACGTTTTAAAGATAAAAATATCGCAAATTTTAATCATCACTAATGAAAATGCAGTCCAAACCGCAATGGCGGTGGACGTAGGAATATCTTTTAAGGCCAACGATAAAAAGTAAATATTGCCACCTCCGGAAATGACGTAAGCTAAAAATGGAACTAGTTCCGTTCCTACCGATTTACTCATTAGGGAATCTGCTTGGTAGGCATTTTTCAATTGGCTGAAATTCATGTACTTCAAAGCATAGGTCCAACCCGTTTCGAAAATCGCCGCGATCAGTATATTAATCCAAGGTTTTATCATCTAATTTATTTTCTTTTAAATCCTCGAAATACCAACGGTAGATCGCATAAATATGTTGGCGGATGTAATCCTTCGGAAACTTGTAATACAAACCCCAAAAGCGTGGTTTTTGTTTGGTTTCATATAGAGTCCCAAACATGACATCCCAAATACTAAACTTAGTTGCAAAGTTAGCATGAAATACTTCTTTGTGGTTCGCGTGATGCCACAAATGAAATTCAGGACCATTTAAAATGTATTTTAAGCGGCCAAAAGTGAAATTGACATTCGCATGAATGTACATGCCCCAAAGTCCGTCAATGAGTCCTTTGATGGGAATCACCACCGGGTCTGCACCCAAAAGGAAAATGGGCAAAAATTCGATCGTTTGATTAATTAAAATTTCAACGGAATGAGACCTAGCACCTGCAATCCAGTCAATGTATTTATTGGAATGATGCGCTTCATGAGTTCTCCATAGTAATTTATTGGCATGCTGCCAGCGATGAAACCAATATATATATAAATCATGCGTGATGAGAAAAAATAAGACTTGCCAACCAATCGGCCAGTTACTTACTTTCGGGAAATCACCCCAAGAAATGGAGGCATGTATGGGAACAATGATATAATCAAAAATGAGTATTTTCAAAAAAAAGCTTTGGACTAGCGTATAGCCAATGAAATCAGTCCAAAAGCCTTCTCTGAAAAAAGGAATTCCCCTTCGGTAGGGGAATTTCCTTTCTAAATAGATAAGCACGGCACTTCCAATGACGAGAAGTATGGTGCAGATTTCTACTGCATTCAATTGCATAAGCTTATGCTTTTTCCATTAACCTGTTCTCGGTAATGTTGACACGAAGCTTTTTCATAGGACCTACTTCACTCTCATATACTTTTTTGATTCCATCACCTAATCCTAATTCTGTGTCACGGATGTCTTTCACAAGTTTAACAAATCCCTGTGGCTCAACCGATGCTGCGTGATCAGAACCCCACATAGCACGGTCTAACGTGAAATGTCTTTCAACAAATTCAGCTCCTAAAGCTACGGCAGAAACCGTCGGACTTAATCCAGTTTCATGTCCTGAATATCCAATGATGTATTCTGGATATAAATCTTTTAGCGTTTGAATCATCTTTAAATTCAACTCTTCTGGTTTGCAAGGGTATGCAGATGTCGAATGAGCGATC
>CAMARL010000216.1 GCA_945860325.1 Spirosoma fluviale
CCTCTGAAGAAGAATTTAAACAAGCATTCCTGAACATGCGTTTGCGGGATGAACGCCAAAGAGCCATTTTGGCCAATAACCTAGAACAGTCTAAGTTGAACGTCTACGCACTCCAAGCAGGCTTGGGGGCGGCGTCTAACTTCCGGAATTTCTCGGATATGATGACTTCAGCTCAGTCCAATAAGTCCTTTTATGCGAGTCCTTTATTATCCCTAACCAATCCTTTCGCTTGGATGAGTTTTATACAATCTGTTAAAAATGGAGATTTGAAAAAGAAAGATTGGAAGAAGGCGTATGAATTTATGCCGAAAGAAAATATTTCTCGACAAATGTTTATACGGGATAATTCAAAAAATTAAAGCATCTCTGTTTATAATTACCTATTTATTTTTTTCGATCCATTCCGTCGGAGTCATCTTATATTCAGCTTTGAAGGCCGCATAGAACCTTGATTTATTTTTAAAACCACAAACAGTTGCAATTCCTTCTATGGACATTTGCAAATGCATATTCTCCTTAAATAGCTGGATCGCATGGCCAACTCGTAATCTATTTCTGAATTCTGGGAAGGGGGTATTTAACTGCTTGTTGAAAAATCCTGAAACGCGCAAATTTGGATTATTTAACTCTCTGGAAAGGTCATGCAATGAAAATTCTGTCTTTAAGAAAGGTTTTTTCTTTTCTATATATTCCATAATTATGCCTGAATCATCGGAATTGTCAAATTTTGATGGCTCAACCTCACTTCCAATGCTTATTATTTTTTTATAGTAAAATTGAACGTATTGGACAATAGAAACATTTGGATTAAACCCATAGATGAATTTTGGGAATAACAAGAAACTCAGTGGAGGTATTATGGTAAGTAAATAAAAGAATTCTAAATTATTATTTTTATTATAGGGCAATCTGAAGGCTAAATCTGCATGTAAAGGTGATTTAATTGAAACATAAAAGGCATACAAAAGTGCAGGAAGTGCAGAAATCGCAAATATAAAAACAAATGAAGTAATGATTTTTGAAATTTTGGGTTTGATTAACGCATTGCTTTTCTTTTTTAGTAAATTATAAAAGGTGTATAAAAGAAAAGAAAGATTGGATAAAGGAATTAGTGACCGTTGTATTTTATAATTAAATAATAATGTGTACTCATTTGGGAAATTTCTAAAATAAATATTCTTGTCAATTTGTTTAATGAAAACGAGCTTTTCTTCCATGCTCAATTGATAATAAGGAAGCAAGTTCAAAAACAGTAGGATACTGGGTAAACACAAGAGTAAAAATTGAAGGTTAAAGACTAATTTTTCTTCAAAAACACTTTTGCCATAGAAATAAACAAATGGACCTAGCAGGTATGCTAAAGGGTCCGTTTGGAACAATAATGTGGTCAAATCATTTAAATTAGTATGGCTACTAAGCAACATTCCGGTAACCATTCTTAAATTAAATAATAGAATGATCAAACAAAGGTATAGTACAGATTTTTGCTCTCTCCATTGAAAATTGATGAGAAGCAAGCACAGAAATACATTTAAGTAAATGGAGGTAAAGATCATTATAGAACTTATTTTTAATAATGGTAGAACACTGTTTTTAATTTAAAATAAAGGTATCGTTTTGTTTATAATTAAACTACCTACTTTTCTTCATGTTGTTTAGTTTTACTCAAAGTTGAACTATTTTCTTCTTTAAGAGGCAGTTTTAATCCATTCCAAAGAACTTGTTTTGCAAATCCTTATTAAAAAAAATAGGGTTTTTTAAACCTTAGTTCTAGAAAAATGATTTCAAAACTGTATCCACTCAGAGGATTAATTCTCGGGGCTGTATTCATCGGAATTTTATTCCAATCACAAGCCCAACAATTTAAACTTACTCAGGGCGTTGCCATCACGCAATTCAATTACCAAAATGAGCAGGGACAAAATGTCCAAGGCTTAAAGTCGGGCTCCGGCCTTGCCTTTGCCTTAGCTTTCCACAAAGCCAGCTTAGTGGATTCAGCTAAATACAAATTAGACCAAACGCCTTTTGCGATTTATTTGGGTCAAAACCCCAAAATAGCCAAACTACTGAGTCTGATCAATTACGATCTGGGCCTTCAGTTCACGCAGCTAAACGCTGTAGGCGACATTCAAAACAATGCCTTTTCCTATCAAACCGATTACATAGGATTCCAAGGAAAATTAGGAGTTAGGATTCCGTTGCCCTGGAAATTTTCACTCAACCTGCAAGGGATTGCCAGTGTGAATAAAATCGTACATGGAAACCAATTGCTCATAAACCGCTACATCGACCTAAGCGATGATGCACAATTCGCCCAAATAAAAATCATGGCTGGCTATGGCGCTGAATTCGAGAAAAGATTTTCGGATAAATTGGTGGGTTTCTTTTCTTACCAACAAACCCAGACGCTGAACTCCAACCCGGTAGGTCTGTCGACCCTCAACTTTAAACCATCGATGTTCTCAGTAGGTATACGCCTGCTCAACTAGATCCGCCTATGAACCGAATATATACCCTGATACTTTTTTTCTTATCAGTCAACCTAAGCCAAGGCCAATATTTAAAAATGGCGACGATCTCTTCTTGGGGTGGAACAAGCTCCTCGGGCAATTACATGTCGCAGGTGGTAGGTCAGTCGAGCGTCATCGCTGGAACCGAAAGCAAACAAGGAACGGTGTTCAGGCAAGGCTTTAAGCAACCTATGGGCATGACCAAAAAAACACAAGCTAGCGGCATGCTCCAACTGGCAGAAGGCGAGGGGAGACCTTGGTCTTTTACAGCCTACCCGAATCCGTTTAAGGATGCACTGAGTGTGAAATTTGATCAGAATACGACAATGCCGACCCGTTTGACTTTGTATGATATAGACGCCAACGTCATCTGGGAGCAGAGCTATGCGGAAAATCAAAGCGAAATCAAATTGGACAAATTCCAAGGCATTAAGGCAGGCAAATACATCCTGCAGGTATTCCAAAAAGGAAAGCCGCAGAGTCAGTCCTTGATCAAAGAAGTACAATAAATCAACACATAAGCTAAAAGCCATTTATAAATTATAACAACATCCTAGTTCTTAAAACAAATTAATCATGAAGTATTACAAACATCTACTCTTCATTACCATCAGTTTACTGAGCCTAAGTACCTACGCACAGACAAGCAAGAAGACCCTAAATTACCAAGCGGTCATTTTGGATCCTAAGGCGATCGATATCCCAGGAGCCAGCATCGTGGGCCAACCCTTGAACAAGGGCAACGTATGTTTGCGTTTTAGTTTATTGAATGCCCAAGGGGGTTTGGATTATGAGGAAACCCAACAAGTCACCACGGATGAATATGGCTTAGTGAATGTGGCGATCGGAGCTGGAGCACAAGCTCAGGCTGGAAATAGCACAAGCATTTACAAGAGCTTTGATAGTGTGCTTTGGAACTCTAGTGTGAAGAGTTTAAAAGTCAGTGTCAGTTATGATGGTTGTAGC
>CAMARL010000217.1 GCA_945860325.1 Spirosoma fluviale
ACAAATAGGTGCTTTCTCATAGGAATTGCTTTTAGGATTAGTTTCTAGGACCTCCGCCACCTTGTCGCTGTGCAGCTTGCATCGTCTTGTATTTCTCTAGTTGCTCTGGAGTTAAAATTGTCTTTAAAGACTCTAATTGAGCATCGTTCAATTTTTTCATCTCAGCTTGCATGGCATCTCTTTCCATACCTGCTTGGCGGAATTCCATCATTTTTTCCATTCTTACTGTTACTAAAGGCTCAATTTTTTTGATTTGATCCTTAGATAATGTTAATTCAGTTTCCATGCGTTCGATTTGACGCTGAACCATCGCTTGTGGATTGAAATCCTGAGCTGATACTTGAGTTGAAAAACTCATTAATGTTGCCATTATAGCAAAAGAGGTAATTAATTTTTTCATAGTTTTTCTGTTTAAGTTGGAATTTATAAAATATTATTTAGAAAATAGAATTTAAGATCAATTTGTAGACGTCCGTAGGTTCAAGTTCTGATTTGGTCGTTTGGTTAGAGATAAAAACAGGGTAAAATCGCTTATCACAAAATGGACTTCCATGGGATCCTTTCACTAATGTGGCATCCAAAGGAATGACGTCCATTAAATACCTGAATCCTGTTAGCTTTCGGGCCAATTTATATCCAGCTCTCAGTTTGATCAATGGATTTTTAGGATCCATAAACATTTCTACTGGGTCATAACCCGGTTTTTTGAATATATCGACACACCGAGCAAAGTCGGGTGCTTTTTCATCATTAAGCCAATAGTAATAAGTAAACCATTTATCGGTATCTGCAATCAAAACAAAATCACCTGTTCTTTCATGATTTAAATGATGGGACTCTATTTCTTTTGAATCTAATACTTTGGCCACTCCAGGAATCGCCTCCAATATCTTTTTTACCTCCTTCTTATCTGCGCTATTTTTTACATAAATATGCGCAATTTGATGGTCTGAGACGGCGAAGGCTTTACTTGCACCCGCATCCAACAACTCTAACCCTCGCTCTTCACGTATGGCTAGGCAATCATGCGCTCTCAATATTCGATTAATATGTATCGGTTCGGAAACATTGTTTATGCCGTATTCTGATAACAAAATGATGTGGGCATTCGTTGACTCAAAATGTTCGATTAATTGTTGGACTACCCGATCAATCTCCAATAATTCCTTTGATATTTTAGTGAAATCCACTCCAAATTTTTGAAGGCAATAATCTAAATGAGGGAGGTATATTAAATTGAGTGTTGGCTTGTATTTTTTGTCTACCCAAATAGATGCATCCGCAATCCATTGCGTGGATTTTATGATGGCAATAGGACCCCAAAAGTTAAACAATGGAAATGTGCCTAAGGCTTCTTGTAATTCATCTCTTAATTCAGGCGGATTTGAATAGCAATCAGGGGCTTTTACACCGTCGGCATGGTATTGAGGACGCGGTGTGACAGAATAGTCTGCACTGGAATACATATTATACCACCAAAACATTTTGGCACAGGTGAAAGTAGGGTCTTTTTTTTTGGCTTCATCCCATATTTTTGGAGAGCCAACTAAATGATTCGATTGCTTCCAAAATTTGACTTCCGCGTCTGTGCGATCATACCAACCATTTCCTACAATTCCATGGTCACTTGGATATTTCCCAGTGACATAACAGCTTTGTGAGGTGGTTGTGACTGCAGGTAATACCGGCCTAATTTTACTTAAGTGGTTTTTCTCAATATAGGATTTTAAATAGGGGGTATGTTCTGAAATAATGCTTTCAGAAAGCCCTACGATATCTATGACAACTGTTTTTTGCATCATTAATCATTTAAAATGGCTTTCACCCAACTAATTTCTCGAGCGATGGACTCATGAATAGGTGCTTGAAACTCAGCAGGCAAAACGGCCCATGTATAAGTTTCAACTTCTAGATGACGGGTAAATGGCAAGGATTTCTGAACTTCCAAGGTCTCAATGATTTCTTTTTGAGTAGAGCCCAATAAGCCATAATTCGCAAGGAAAAGCGGCACATGAAAGTGGATTCTCCATTCGACAAAATGGTCTGCTGAATAATCCTGGATCGCCTCATCTAAGTCTTTATATTGAAGGTATTCGCCATTTGCCAACAAAGCTTTCACTTGGTGCAAGTAAACCGGCTCATGGTATTTTCTAAGTGCTTCTATTTTTTCTTGAGGATTAGTTCTTAAATCCACGCGCAAAGCAGAACTGATTTGAATCTTACCTACGGCAATTCCTTTTTGGTTTAATTCCTGAATGCAGTTGGCAGGACTATCATAACTCACCCCAAAATGACAAATATCAAAACATAACTGAATGTGCCTTTTTATTAAATCCACAGAGTCGTTAATCCCTTTATTTTGTAAGTATTCAGTACCTAAGGGAATTAATGTATTTTCGTACCACTCAACAAATTCTTTATGATTTTCAAGAATTCCGTCCGGTTCTGGTTCTATGTCAATGTGTATCCACTTGCCAGTTTCCTGCTCTATATTAGCTAAATCAACCACAAGGTCAATTAAATGAAGCGTCGCTTTACGGGTAGCATTCGTTAATTCTTCTGAATTTTTCCACCAATATTTATAAGACAGAGGGGAGGTTGAAATACCGCCTTCTTCCAAATTTTCAGGTAGAAGTTTGGCCAATAAATGAGCCAATCTTAGCGTGTAATCATATCGGTCTTTCGTAGTCCAATCAGGTGTATGGACATTGTCTTTGACGATTGTATTATGAAAGCCTCCGTAAGGAAATCCATTTAATGTAAACACATATAGATTTTCTTTTTGTAGCCAATCTTTTAAATTTTCGAATTCCGTAGGATTTTGTAAATCAATACTTGCTTGATTGGCAAATCGTAAGCCCAAACCCATTTTTTCATTCGGGGCTATTTGTGCTTTTACCAGGGGGACATTTTTTTTTAATTCTGCAAAATGCTCGTGCCAAATTTCTCCCGGATGAATATTACTGCAATAGCTAAAATGACCGTGTTTAGTTTCCATCGATTAATCAAGATTGGCTAAGTAATCAACCGATTTTTTGACCATTTCAAAATCAATTTCATGTACCTCGATCCCTTTTCCTAAGGCCAAAAGAAGGGTAATGGTTAATTGGCCCCCAAGATGCTCTTGGAATTCCTGCAAACCTTTATAGAGATTTATTTTATCATTTTCAGCTAATGCGGTATGATAAATATCGAAGCCAAGTTTTTTGATTAAATCAATGATTCGGCCTAAATCTTCTTTGGATATATTGCCAATTAAATGAGAATATACACAATCTAGTGCGATGCCTATGGCTACGGCTTCTCCATGGCGTATGCTAAACGAACTTAAATATTCTAATTTATGTGCAGCCCAATGTCCGAAATCTAATGGCCGAGCGGAACCCATTTCAAACGGATCGCCGGAGGAAATATGTTTCATGTGTAAATCGGCGCAACGGTAAATTTGCTCCATCATGACAGCCTC
>CAMARL010000218.1 GCA_945860325.1 Spirosoma fluviale
TTGTATCTGCTAATTTAAAAGTAAATTGGCCCGATTCAATCTTTAATTTTGGCCTCTTCTTTTTTAACTCATTTATTCCAATTGCAGAAACCTTTGTATCCCAAAGATATAAAACTTTTAGATGTTGACATTCTGCCAACTTCATTAAACCTAAATCTGTAATCTTGGTCCCATAAAGATTCAATTGTTCGAGTTGGTCTAAGTCTTTAAAAATTTCCAAATCATCATCTCTCAAATTCGTATGACCTAAATTTAAAATTCTTAGGTTTGAAAAATCTCGAATGGCGGAAAAATCAATTTGATAAAAATCGGTTAATTTCAATTCCGTCACATGTGTTTTTATAGGTTTCGATTGGGCCAACAAAGAATTAAAGTCAGATTTGACATTAATGAAATTTAAACTAATCCATTGATTATTTGCTCCCAAAGAAACGATACTAATTTTAGCATCTTTTAATTTATCTAAAACTAGATTTTCAGTTGGGCTAAGGGGTTCTATATCAATTTGATTTTCTACAGGAATTTTATCTGAATTGGGTAAATCAATGGCACTGCTGGTCAAATCATTAGACGCTAAAACCATTTTTTGTTCAACCTCGCCAAAAGGTGCGCCCGTTGAAATCCATTTTTCAATGAATTGTATTTCCAATAAAGTCAATTGTTTTTTGCCCGTTGGCGGCATATGAAGATCATCATCCTCAGGTTTTATTAAATAAGCGTATAAATGACTTTTCAAGGAATTTCCAGGGATGAATATGCGACCATTTTTACCGCCCTTGCGAATAAAAAATTCAGAATCTAAACGCAGCCCTCCCTTCTTTTTTTGAATGGAATGACATGAGTAGCACTTCGTCTTTAATATAGGGACAATTTGATCCTCATAGGGATAGAAATAGGCTTTTGTTTCTCCTTGAGAATTTTTTATTTTTAACGATCGCCTATTTTTCGATTGGATGGTGACGGTCGAGTCAGCCGTCGGCTTTAAAAAATACCCTTCCCCATACGTTAAAATGGATCCGTAATGACCAGTGACAATAATTAAAATCAATAAAACCCCGAAAAGATAATTCCGATAACGAATCCAAAAATAGGAAGTGAGGGCTAAAATAAAGGTGGAAATACCAGACCAACGGTGAAAAAAAATAATCTCATCATTATATTCGCCCGTTGAAGCTAAAAGCCAACCAGCTAGGCAAGAAATCCCTGCCAAAATACTTCCAATCAATACGAGTATGGAAATGGAAGAATTAAAATCCTTTTTAGAAAAAATTTGAGAAAATTGTAGGGCAATGGCCATCAGAAGAATTCCAATGGGGAAGTGAATCAATAGTGGATGCAATTGACCTACAAACTCAGAAAATAATGCAAGCCTTGTAATTTCCATAGGCAACACCTATTCATATATCCCTTTGGCTATTTTTTCGCTGATTGATTTTGGAGCCACCCAGGCTAAAAATGCACCTAACTTATTAATGAATCCGGTGATAACTTCTGGTTTTTTTGCAAACATTCCATCGACCGCAATTTTAGCCACAGACTCCGCAGTCATGGTTACTTTTTTGGCTGCATTTCTAGCTTTATCTGGTAAATTAGCTCGGTCATTAAATGAACTTGTTGTTGCGCCTGGACTGACAGCCGTTACTGAAATACCTTTATCTTTCCATTCATGAAACAAACCACGGGAAAAATGTAAAACAAATGCTTTAGATGCAGCATATAAACACATCAATGGAATTGCTTGATAAGCGGATGAACTAGCAATATTTAGTACATAAGCCTGACCCTTTCCAGTGAGCATGGGATAAAATGCATGGCATGATTCTACCAAAGCATTCATATTGACCTGCATCATTTGTTGGCTTTCAACAAATGAATAAGATTCAAATTCCCCCACTAAACCATAGCCAGCATTGTTGACAAGAATTCGTAAATCCACTTGCTTTTCCAAAACCCACTGATACATACGACTCACTGACCCTTGATCACTTAAATCTGCCACTAGGTAGTCAACCGTATTTGCATATTTTTTTTCAATCGCCTCTTTAACTTGCTGTAGTTCATAAGAATTTCGAGCGACTATCAATAAATCATAGCCACGCGAAGCCAATTCATTGGCTATTTCTTTTCCAATCCCTTTACTAGCTCCAGTGATTAATGCGTATGACATAAATAATATTCTTTATGAGTAAAAAAAGCTGCTCAATGAGCAGCTTTAATCTTATTTCTTGGGAGCCACAGCACCAGGAGCAGCAGCTGCTGGTGGTGCTGGGTTAAAATAGGCTTTTATATCAGGGTCATCTGCTTTGATCTCCTGCGCTTTTGTGAACAAATCTTTCACTTTAGCCTCATCCTTAGTGACAGATAAATGATATCCACCTAAAAACTTATATGCCTCAAATAATTGATTCTTATCTTCTTTATACTGAGTGCTTTTTTCGACTTTTAATTGATCTACTACCGCAATGAATTTTTCATAGTAGGGAGCGCCTAACCATTTCGTTCCATCATAATCGATAAAGTTGTTGGCTCGTGCACGATTAATATAAAATGGAGGCCATTTGTCATTCACTGAAATGGACTTGGCAAACATAGAATCAGCACGCATCGCCATGGCTGGTCGGCCAATCGTATCTGCTTTATTGATATAAGCAGCCGTTAAATATAAATCCATAGCCACTTTAAAATAATCCCCTGATCCTACTGTTTGAGCTCTTTTTACTTTCCAATCAATCGAATTATTCCCAGCAACAGAAGCCTCTAAATATCTTTTTTGCTTATATCGAATGTCATGAATCAACGTGTAAACATTGTTATTGGTATCTAAAGGTGCCGCCTTTTCCATGTAAGCGATGGCTAAAGAATCCTTACCTAAACCTTGATATCCTTTACCAAAATACAAATCATCCATAAAGTAAGGCTTAACTCCTTTTTTAACCATCTCATCTAAATTGTCGATACCTTGTTGGAAATTACCCATTTCAACGCGTGAATACCCACGCATACGGTAAATATCATTATCACGAACTCCACGCTTATCAGCCTCATCCGTATATTTCATCGCTCCATCATAATCCTTAGAAAGGAAAAGCAATTTGGCTGTTTCCATCGTAACCTCTGGAGTGGCTTCTGCTTTTTCAATGTACTTTCTAAAATACCGAGAAGCATTTTTATACTGACCACCGATGATCAAGTACTCACCATAACGACGATGTCCAGGAGCATAATTTGAATCTAAATCCAAAGCCTCCTTATAACGTGCTTGCGTTTCTTTATAATTTTTTCCTCTTAAATAAACAGTACCAATTTTAACCTTAGCTTTTACATTGCGTGGATCTTGAGCAATAGCAGCTTCATAAGCTGTCACCGCATTTCCTCCATCGTTCTTAATTAAAAACGCGTCGCCTTTTACAATGTAATGCTCAGGCGCAGGTAATTTTTTGTCCTTTAGCATACGCTCTTG
>CAMARL010000219.1 GCA_945860325.1 Spirosoma fluviale
ATCACGCTATCGCTCACAAACCACAGTTTTTCATGCGTTGGATCCACCGTTTTCCAACCCTTGAGGGTTTTTCCATCAAAAAGAGAAACGGATTTGATGGTCGACTGGCCAGATACTTGTAAAGAATTTAAAACCAGGATGAATAAAAAAACCGCTAGGTTAAAAATTAATTTTGATAAGCTATCTGTGTGAAGAATTCTAGTCCAATTTGTGTTCATAATTTTATTTATTGGGATTGATGTATTTGTACAATCTATTTATGTGATTCGTTGTAATGTTGCTTCAGAATATCTTCTCCAAAATCATTTCCTGTTTCTCTGAATATCGCGTGAATATGGTTGCCATCGTTTTGGAAGCCCACATTGTCATACTCAATCAAGAATTCAGGGCTATGAATCATGTAATAATGGGGTTTATCATTTTCTAAACTACCTATCCAAGCAAAGTACATGTTTTTATATCCTGCCTTTTCCATTTTTTCTAAAATTTCATGAGCCTTTTCATGCTCAAAATTGTGGACATATTCCTGGATGATAAACTTTAAATAGGCTTTTTGTAAATCAGAGAATTCCGCAACTGAGATGCCATCATATGTATCAATTCGCTGTTTACTTTTGGGGTTCGTAATAATATCCTTGGGTATACTTCGGGATAAAATGGCTGTTGCTTTTTGCTTGTCGGTCAGCGAGTGCACCAACAAAAATCCATAGTCTTCCTCTTTGCTCAGTACGCGCAATCCGGCATATTTTCCCGTCTTTACTTCGGATGGGTCGGTGCCAATAAAATACGGAGATACGCTGATTTTTTTGCCATCTGTCGTCATGGATAAGGCAATGTGATGACCGCCTAGGTTAAAACTCCAATTTCCATTCATCGTCGGCATACCAAAAAATGAAATATAATAATTGCCATGATCCCATTTAAGATTTTGAGTCATGGTTAGTAATTCTTTTTTTATTTTTCCATCGTCAAAGGCCTTTTGATATAAAACATTCAATATATCATCTAATTGCATAATAGAAGTGGTTTTTAAATAGCCCTGCGAACTTAACGTTTCACTCAATACGCGGTGAAATACGAGTCTACTCGAATCTGATAAATCGCCATAGCGAATGCCCGGGCGAGGCGCTTGGCCCACGGGCAAATTTGTCCAAAGAACTCTTTTTTTATCATCAAAGGAATAGATAGCTAATTTTTGTTCGGCGCTAGAAAGTGTGTTGATGAATCTTGTGGCCACTTTAAATAAGTTGGCCGGTGTTTGCGCTACAGTCTTTAAATAAATAGGTAAAAGAATGATAACTAGACTGATGACTTTGATCTTCATGTATTGAGGTTTAGGTAGATAAATATAATGAGAAAATTGTAATTATCGTTTTTGATGAATTTTAATCCTTGAAATATAAGAATCCACCCTTTTGAGGTGGATTCGAGGGGCGCTAATCGACTTGAGTTCGGTTTATTTTTTGAAGGGTTTGACTTTAATAGTAATTGGAAATCTCACTGAAATACAATCATAGGGCTGTTTGACTAATTAACATAGGGAATTGCAATTAAGTTTTATATCGAATTTTATGGTAGGCTTGTAAAGTTTTTAATAAACCACTAATTTGTTAAAAAAATGCTTAAGCCTATTTACAGTTAGGTAGTAAAAATTAATCATCCTCTATGAAAGTTTGTGTGATAGGTGCTGGGCCATCCGGAATTACCGCTCTAAAAAATATAATGGACCAAGGCTTAGATGTCGTTTGTTATGATTTTAATTCAGATGTAGGGGGTAATTGGATTTACAATGAAAACATTGGCCATTCAAGTGTATTTGAAACAACCCACATTATCAGTTCAAAAACACTTTCACAATACGAAGATTTCACCTTTGATGAGTTCGAAACGGGTATCCCCGATTATCCTTCTCATGACCAACTGCGGTGTTATTTTCAGGCTTATGCGGCGAAATTTAATTTATATCCGCGTATCGAGTTTAATACCCTCGTTCAGTCTTGTGAGCTAGACCATTCAAACAACTGGGTGATTAAGACGATTAAGGGGGGCACCGAAAATACAGAGGTATTTTCCCATCTAGTCGTTTGCAATGGCCACCATTGGAAACCCAGGCTACCCCAATATCCCGGAAATTTTACAGGAAAATTCATCCATTCGCATGAATTCAAGCATGCGAAGTCGTTTGCAGGACAGCGAGTTTTAGTCATTGGAGGTGGAAATTCAGCCTGCGATGTGGCGGTAGAAACGAGTCGGGTCAGTAGCAAAACGATGATTAGTTGGCGCCGAGGTTACCGAATCGTCCCTAAATTTTTATTTGGAAAACCGAGTGATATCGTTGCTTCACGCTTTGCTTTTTTACCTACGGGGTTAAAGTTTTTCTTATCTGAATTATCAGTCAAGATTTTTTCGGGATCCAACAAAAATTATGGCTTGCCAGAACCTGAGCATTCGATTACAGGAACTCATCCGACGATCAACGAAGAGCTTTTGTATAAAATAAGGCATGGGAAAGTATTCCCCAAAGTTGACATTGAACGCTTTGATGGCCAAAATGTACACTTTAAGGATGGATCTGTGGAGGAATTTGATACCATCATCGCATGCACCGGGTATATTTTGGAGCATCCTTTTTTCCGAAAAGACTTTTTAAATTATAGCGAAGGGGATGTTCCTCTTTACTTAAAAATGCTGCATGAAAAATATGAAAATCTTTTTTTTGTGGGGATGTTTCAGCCATTGGGTTGTATTTGGCCTGCCGCGGAATTACAGAGTAAAATTGCCGCAAGAGCCATCAAAGGCCTTTGGAAACGCCCTGAAAATATTGCGGAGTTATGTCAAAGAGAAGTTACTCATCCCCATTTAAATCAAATCAAAACGCCGCGACATACGATAACCGTTGACTTTCACATATTCATCAAACAACTCAAAAAACACTTGCCTAAAAATTATGTGAGTAAATCACCTGCTTGATGAAGGAAACAATCGTTTTTGTTCATGGAATGTGTCATGGGGCTTGGTGCTGGGAGGAGTATTTTATTCCTTATTTTGAGCAGCTAGGTTATCATTGCATCGCCTTGGACCTTCCAGGACATACTCAACAAGGAAGCACAAAAGCGATTCATTTTTCATTGGATGATTATGTGAATGCACTTGCAGACATGGTGGATAAGTTGGAGGAAGATCCCATCATCGTCGGCCATTCGATGGGAGGGATGATTCTACAAAAATTTTTGGCCAAAGGAAGATGTAAAAAAGCAATATTAATGTCATCAGTTCCGCCCTCAGGGGTGCTTTTTCCTAGTTTTCGTGTACTAATCAATCATCCCGCTGCACTCAAATACTTGTTCCAAGCGAATTTATTGGGTGTTTTTAAACGATATCCTCAGTTGATATTTTCTTCAAATACTAGGTCTGAGCACTATGCCAACAAGA
>CAMARL010000220.1 GCA_945860325.1 Spirosoma fluviale
GGCCGATTGGCCTTCGAGGAAGCACAAGAATATAAAGAAAAGTGGCAATTATTAGAAAACTACCAAGCTAAGTCCACGGTCGTAAATCCTGCCATTCACGATGTCGATGTTTTCTCCATCGTATCCGATGAACAAGTCGCCTACATCAATTTCATGAAGGTTATTAACGGGACGATTACTCAAGCTCAGACTTGGGAGACGAAGAAAAAATTGAATGAAGATGAAAGTGATTTATTAACGATGCTCATCTGGGAAAAAAGAGAACAATTTCAAAGCGAGGCAAAAGAAATTATCACCAACATTCCCATGGCGCTCGAATTTAAAGGAGTCAAAAATACCATCCCAGTGATGAGCGATAAGAAAAAGCTACTCGACATGTCACTTAAAAATGTGCTCTACTTTAAAAAGGAAAAAGCCGATCGAAAAGCAGCGGAAGAGAGCGGTGGGGATCGAAAAATGAGAGTTCTCTTGACGTTAAAAAATGATTTGCGCCTAACCCAATTGCCCAAACATATCGAATGTTTTGATAACTCAAATCTACAAGGCACCAATCCTGTATCCGCCATGGTTTGTTTTTTAAATGGTCTGGCAGCAAAAAAGGAATACCGATTGTTTACTCCCAAGACCGTTGAGGGGCCCAATGACTTTGCCACGATGTTTGAAGTAGTCACTCGCCGCTACAAAAGATTATTGGAAGAGGAATCCGAATTGCCTAACCTTATCATTGTCGACGGCGGAAAAGGCCAGCTTTCATCTGCATGTGACGCACTCAAGGCCATTGGCCTTTATGGAAAAATACCCATCATCGGTATCGCGAAGCGCTTAGAAGAAATATATTTCCCAGAGGATACTTTGCCCCTTTATATTGATAAAAAGTCAGAGTCGTTGAAGTTAATCCAACAACTACGCGATGAAGCCCATCGTTTTGGAATAACCGCACATCGGAATAAACGAAGCAAAAATTTCATTGTAAGCCAACTAGAAGAAATGGAGGGGATTGGGAAATTGACCGCGCAAAAATTACTTAAGCAATTTGGAACCACACGAAATATGTTGGACGCGCCAACCGCTGAACTTGAAAAAGTGATTGGAAAGGCAAAAACACCTGCGTTGATAAGCCAACTGAAAATTTGGCTCGATGAAAAAAACTAATTTCTAGATTGAAATTGGTCTATATCAATCTTTTTGAATCGCCTGTAAACCTGCAAGATAATTGCCAATGCAATGGACATCTCGCAAACTCCGATCACCAATACAAATAAGCCCATCATCAAACCTTGGTTTTGTTCATCCCCTCGAGAGAATGCAATCAAATTTAAATTAGCTGCATTTAACATTAATTCCACCCCCATTAATACAAAAATGACATTTCGCTTGATCAGTATAATGGACAGTCCCGTGGCAAATAAAAATGCCCCGACCCACAAGAAAAATATCAATGGAATTTCATTCATGATTTTTAGCGATATAGGTAGCTCCCACTAATGCAATCAATAAAAATACACCTGTCAACTCAAACGGAAAAGAATACTCAAGCATGAAACTTAATCCCGCTTGGCCCAGTTTTGAATGTTGATCTACATCAGCAAACGTATAAAAATGCTGTTGGCCCATTAACCACGACAAACCAAAAAAAACAGTAAGGCCAATCGTAAATGCCCAAAATTTTCCTTTCTGCTCAGTAAAAAGCTCATTCGTTTCTCCCGTCTTGGATGTTCGATGGCCCGTCATCATAATCCCAAACAAGATTAAAATCAACACACCCCCCACATAAATCATTAGGTGCGAAACAGCCATTACATCCGCAAAAGCCAATACATAAAACCCTGCTAACCCAAGCATCGTCATGAACATGGCTAACGCCGCATGTAATACATTTTTTGTCCACAACATAAAAAATGCACTTCCACAGGTCAAAAAAGTTAACGCCAAAAAGCCAATCATCAAGGGACTATTCATGATCATCCTGTGTTTTGGGAGGAATCTTCGGCTTAAAACTAGGCTTGAATGCCGGCTTAGCTGCGGGTTTCTCAGGCTCAGTCGCCGGATTTTCAACTACAGGAGGAATTGATTCCTCTATTTTCGCAATGGGCATTTTCGGCTTAAAACTCGGCTTAAATGCTGGCTTAGCTACTGGTTTCTCATCCCCTTCTTTATTTTCTAATGCTTCGACCGACACAGAAGCGGAGGCTTTCATCGCTTCTTTTTCAGCGACAAACTGCTCATACAATTGCCTTTTTTCATCCGCCTGCTCCGGGCTTAAATTAGCAAAACCAAACGTATGTTCCTTCACATCAAAAACTGAAAAATCATATTCAGATGTCATGGTTAAACATTCGGTTGGGCAAACCGTCGTACACAAACCGCAGAAACAACATTTTGACATATCTATGTCAAATTTTGCCGCATACAATCGAATCGGAGATCCATCTGAGGTATGCCCCACAAGGCCCGTTGCTTTAATCGGATCAATTTCAATGCAATCGACCGGACATACTTTGACACATTTATCGCAAACGATACAATCGTCCATCTCGTTGTGCAATTGGTATCTTCCATTCACAGGAACAGGAATTTTTTCATGCGGGTATTCCAAAGTAAATATTCCCGTATTTTCCCCTGCACTGAAATATTCAGGATCTTGTACTTGTTGGATATTCCTTGATTTTCTAGCAGACCAAGCATGCTTCCACGTCAAAGCCATTCCATTGCGAGTGCTTTTTACCCCAGATAAAATTGCCTTAAAATACAAAGAGATCGCTGACATATTAAAAATAAATAGCTGGAAAGGATGTTGGGTCTACCTCACGCATCATTTCATAAACAGTATCCACCACATTTTCTACATTGGGCTTACAGAAATAATCCCCGTCTGAACTGTAAGCAGGTCGATGAGGGGGCGCCGACAAACATCTAGCTGGAGCATCTAACCAATTAAATCCTCCCTGTTTGTCAATCACCTCTTGCATCATGTAGGCTGTTGCCCCACCCGGCATATCTTCATCGGCAAAAAGCACACGATGCGTTTTTTGAATAGACAAAAGAATCTGGTGATTTCGGTCAAAAGGCAAAAGGGTTTGCACGTCGATGACCTCCACAGAAATACCCATTTCGGCCAACGTTTCTGCCGCCTCCATCACAATTCGGCACATAGATCCATACGTAACTACCGTCAAATCGCCGCCCTCCCTTAAAATTTCAGGGATTCCTAAAGGCACCACAATATCCAACAAATTAGTCGGCATAGGTTCTTTAAGCCGATATCCATTTAAACATTCGATGACCAAACCAGGGTCATCCCCCATTAATAAAGTTCGGTACATCCCTGCGGCCTGCGTCATATTTCTAGGTACACAAAAATGCACTCCTCGTAATCCATTGATCAACAAGGCCATAGGGCTACCTGAATGCCAAATACCCTCCAGACGATG
>CAMARL010000221.1 GCA_945860325.1 Spirosoma fluviale
TCAATTAGCTTGTAAAATTATCCTTTTTCAACCGAAAAAAAAGAAAAAACCAAATCAAAGCGTAATTTTGAATTATAAAAAATGAATCGTGGCTAAAGCTAAAACTTCCTTCTTTTGTCAATCTTGTGGACATTCAACCCCTAAATGGCTTGGAAAATGTCCTTCATGTGAAGAATGGAACACTTTTGTAGAAGAATTGATCGAAACAAACACGCATCCAGCCGAAGTTTGGAAGGATAAGTCTAGAACTAAATCGCAGGTAAAACCTAAATTGTTAGCCGAAGTAACATTTGAAAACACCCCAAAATTAATTTGTTCAGATCCCGAATTTAATCGAGTATTAGGCGGTGGAATTGTACCGGGTAGCTTAGTGCTCATTGGCGGAGAGCCTGGGATTGGTAAATCAACGTTATTACTACAAGTTGCACTATCCTTACAAGGTCCCAAAGTTTTGTATGTCACAGGGGAAGAGTCGGAGCAACAAATAAAATTACGCGCGGACCGATTAAGCACTAAACCGGCTAATTTATATATTTTAACAGAAACTAATACACAACAAATTTTTAAGCATTTGATTGAATTAGAGCCTGATTTAATCATCATTGATTCCATTCAGACTTTATATTCCGACCAAATCGAATCAGGTCCGGGCAGTGTTTCTCAAATCAGAGAGTGCGCATTAGAACTCATGCGTTTTGCAAAAGAGAGTGCCACACCTATATTTTTAGTTGGCCACATCACCAAAGAAGGCTCCATCGCCGGTCCAAAAGTTTTGGAACATTTAGTGGATACCGTTTTGCAATTTGAAGGCGACCGTCATTTAATTTACCGTATCCTGAGAACTACCAAAAATCGATTTGGCAGTACGTCTGAGTTAGGTATTTATGAAATGCTAGGTTCTGGATTAAGACCGGTGACCAATCCATCGGAAATTTTACTATCTCAGCGTGATGAGGCATCCTCCGGAATCGCCATTGGAACACTTTTAGAAGGAAATAGACCCTTGTTAGTTGAAATTCAATCATTAGTGACAACCTCCAACTATGGAATGGCGCAACGCACCGCTACAGGTTATGATTCCAAACGATTAAATATGTTACTAGCCGTTTTGGAAAAAAGAGGCGGATATAAGTTGGGGACCCAGGATGTGTTTGTCAATATTACCGGAGGAATTCGGGTAGATGATCCTGCATTAGACCTTGCCACATGCCTATCTATGGTTTCGTCTTATGAAGATAAAATCATCGATTCTTCCATCTGTTTTGCCGCTGAGGTAGGTTTGGGTGGAGAATTAAGGTCGGTGACGCGCATAGACCAACGAATCGCCGAGGCGGAAAAGTTAGGATTTAAGCAAATATGGATTTCAAAATACAACCTTAAGGGCTTGAATTATAAACCCAAAGAGATCAAAATTCAAACGGCCGCTACCTTATTAGATGTCATTATGAACATTTGGCGTCAAAAATAGCCTTCGGATATTCGACTTGAATTAAATACAAACCATGGGCAGGTACAGATCTACCCGCTTTTTGTCGGTCTTTAGAATTCAGTATTTTCGTTAAATCTGATAATTCCCAATTTCCTAAGCCAATTTCAATCATGGTTCCCACCACACTTCGAACCATCCCTCTTAAAAACCGGTTGGCCTCAATGGTGAAGATTAATTGGTCATTCCGCATTTCCCAAAATGCTTTTTTTATATCACAATCAAACGTAGTCACTTCCGTTTTTACTTTTGAAAAACACTGAAAATTGGTATGATTTTTCAGAATTTCACCTGCTAAGTTCATTTTATCTACATCCAAGGGTGCTTCAAACCAATAGGCATATTTACGAATCAACGGACTTTTGGACGTAGAAATGATATACTCATAGGTTCGCGATAAGGCGTCAAACCTAGCGTGAAATTCATTTGAAACTTCGTATATAGCTTGAATCGCTAAGAAAGTTGGCAACATTCGATTTGCCCGATACACAAAATCAGAAGCAGGAATAATTTCATCAGGTAAGTCGACATGCGCAAATTGTTGTCGGGCATGCACTCCAGTATCCGTCCGAGAGCTTCCCGTAATTTCAACTTTAAAACCTAATAACAGGCTTAATTTCTCTTCAAGTTCAGCTTGAACTGAATGAGCATTGGGTTGAATTTGGTAGCCATGAAATGAGCCGCCATCATACGAGAATTGTATTAGATAACGGCTCATCCAATTATTTCATTAAGGCAGTTTCTAGCGCTGAATGGTAAGAATCAAAAGCTCCTTGCAAGGTGGAAACTACTTGGCCATCCACTTTCATGTCTTTACCTGCAACTTCTCCAATCAAAGAAAATACTTGATTATTTTGATTCAAAAACGATTCAAACGTAGCTTTATTTTGTGCATCGACAGAAACCAGTACTCTACTTTGAGCTTCGCCAAACCAGAATGCATCGCGGCGAATATTCACATCCCCCTGAACAGAAAAACCTAATTTTCTAGGGAACGAAGATTCAGCCAAAGTAATCAATAAACCTCCATCCGAAACATCATGAGCAGATTGTATTAACCTAGCGCCAATTAAACCGGCAATTGATTTTTGAACTTTTTGCTCGGTTTCCAAATTAAAATGAGGTGCTGGAGTAGCTTTTATTTTTTTATAAGAATATACATATTCAGACGAAGCAATGTCATTAACACCTTGACCTATTAAATAAATAAGGTCTCCCTCCTTCTTGAAATCCAAAGTCATTTTCATGCTTGGATCTTCCAAAATTCCCAACATTCCGATCGTCGGCGTAGGAAATACAGGACCTTCATCAGAAGATTGATTATAAAAACTAACATTTCCACCTGTCACTGGGGTTTCAAAAGCCAAACACGCTTTTTTCATTCCTTTAATGGCTCCCACAAATTGCCAATAAACTTCCGGAACGTAAGGATTTCCAAAATTAAGGCAATTGGTAATCGCCACAGGCACACCACCAGAACAAACAATATTTCGAGCTGCTTCGGCTACGGCCATCGCACAACCCTCCTCAGGATCTGCATTCACATACCTTGAATTACAATCTAACGTTATGACAATGGATTTTAGAGAACCGTGAACCTTCACGACCGCTGCATCCGAAGGAGCATTTGTGTTTCGATTCGCTCGACCGATCGATGAATCATATTGTTCCGCCACCCATTTTTTAGATGCGATATTGGGATGATTCATTAAAAAATCAAAAGCTTTTGGCAAATCATCTGCCGTTAAATCAGCCACTGAGTCAATCGAGAACTTCTTAAACTCTTGAAAGTAAGCAGGTTCTTTATATTCGCGATGGTAAACAGGCGCACCGCCACCCAACACCAAATCATCTGCCGGCACGTCAGCCACTAATTGGCCATCCTGATAAAACTCTAATCTTTTTGTATCGGTAACGACTCCAATTTGTTCACAATTCAAATC
>CAMARL010000222.1 GCA_945860325.1 Spirosoma fluviale
AGCGTTGAAACCACCGTATTAAAAGAAAAACGATCTAGATCATCTTTGACTTTTCTAATAGCGGTATGAAGCACACGAAGCTCATCGGCTGAAGCATTCTCATCCACGACTTTTTTTACTTGTGTATTTTCGTCAAAAAATAATCGCCACACCTTCCTCAAAAAGTTATGCGATCCCGAAATTGAATTCGTATTCCAAGGTTTAAACTGCTCTAATGGGCCCAAAAACATTTCATAAACCCGTAAAGTGTCAGCACCATATTTTGTAATTAAATCATCTGGATTAACTACATTGTATTTGGATTTGGACATTTTTTCAACTTCCCAACCGCATACATATTTACCCCCTTCCAGGATAAATTCCGCATCGTCAGGCACATCATTTCTGGACTTTTTAAATGCGTCCAAATCTAAAATATCATTCTCGACAATGTTCACATCCACATGTAATGCAGCCACTTGATATTTATCCTTTAACCCAAATGAAACAAAAGTGACCTTTTTAGAATCCTTTAATCGATAGACAAAATTGGATCTACCTTGAATCATTCCTTGGTTGATCAATTTTTTAGCAAATTCCTCTTCATTCACTAATCCCAGATCCTTTAAGAATTTATTCCAAAAACGACTATAAAGTAAGTGCCCTGTCGCATGTTCAGAACCTCCAATGTATAAATCAACCGCTTTCCAATAATCTACTGATTCTTTAGAAGCGAATTCTTCTTTATTTTGGGCATCCATATAGCGGTACCAATACCAAGAGGAACCAGCCCAACCAGGCATTGTGGACCATTCGTATTCATATTGATTTTTATATTTCCACTCAGTAGATGCACGCCCCAAAGGAGGTTCGCCTGTTTCAGTTGGTAAATATTTATCTATTTTGGGCAACTCTAATGGCAATTCAGATTCATCGATCAAATATGGCAACAATTCTCCTTGGGTCGTTGGTTTAAAATAAACCGGAACCGGTTCTCCCCAATATCGTTGACGAGAAAAAACAGCATTTCGCATTCGATATTGAATCTTTCCCTTCCCTATACCGCGCTGCTCCAACCAAGGGATTAACGTGTTTGTGGCTTCTTTATAAGATAAGCCGTTGATAATACCTGAATTAATGTAATGTCCTTCCTTTGTTGCATCAGCCTGTTTTTCGATTCCTTTTTGAGCATCTAATATGGGAATAATAGGTAAATCAAAATGCGTAGCAAAATTCCAGTCTCGTTGGTCCCCAGACGGCACCCCCATTACAGCTCCCGTTCCATATCCCGCCAATACATAATCGGCTAAATACAAAGGAACGCGCTCATTATTAACCGGATTAATCACATAGGTTCCCGTAAATACACCTGAAATTTGCTTTACCTCAGAAACACGATCCAATTCAGACCTTGATTGAGTCCATTTCACATATTCAGCTACGGCATATTTCTGCTCAGGAGTAGTCAGAGAATCTACCCATTCGTGTTCAGGTGCTAACACCATAAAGGAAACACCGTAAATCGTATCGACCCTCGTCGTAAAGACTTTGATTTTTTTATCTTCGACATTTTCAATGTCAAAGGTAACCTCAGCACCTATTGACTTACCAATCCAATTCCGTTGTTGCTCCTTAATGGAATCTGACCAATCAACCTCATCTAAACCAGTTAGTAATCGGTCTGCATAAGCGGTGATTCGCATGGACCATTGGCGCATTTTTTTCTGCTCAACAGGATAGCCACCACGTTCAGAAAAACCATCTTTAACCTCATCGTTAGCCAAAACAGTGCCCATCGCAGGACACCAGTTCACCACCGAATCATCCAAATAAGCTAAACGAAAGCCTAGTGTATATTTATATTGTTCTTCTTTGGAATAGGAATTCCACTCATCAGCTGTTATTCTAGGTAACTCTTCATCACAAACAGCCCGCAGATTTACAGAACCCTTTTTATTTAAAATATCAATTAAGGTGTCAATCGACTCGGCCTTATCGGTTTCCTGATTGTACCATGAATTAAATAACTTCATGAAAATCCACTGAGTCCACTTATAATAAGAAGCATCAGAAGTCCTTACTTCACGCGACCAATCAAAAGAAAAACCCATGTTCTTCAGTTGCTCGATATATTTTGCAATGTTATTTTCAGTAGTCACAGCTGGGTGCTGTCCCGTCTGAATCGCATATTGTTCAGCCGGCAAACCAAATGAATCAAAACCCATGGGATGCAAAACCTCAAATCCCATTAACCTTTTATAACGCGATATAATATCGGAGGCGATATATCCCAGCGGATGCCCCACATGCAATCCCGCACCCGATGGATACGGAAACATGTCAAGCACAAAATACTTGGGTTTGTTTTTATTTATTTGAGATTTGAATGTTTCATTTTTTTCCCAAAAAGATTGCCATTGCTTCTCAATCTCACGAAAGTGATACTCTGTACGCATAAAATTTTTATAATCATTTAAAGAACTCGCAAATTAAGTCTTTTTTGTCAAAAAATATTTACTCTACTTTATTGGTAGATTAAGTAAAGTCTATTAGCTTTGTAGAGAATAAAATTTGATTATGTCTGTACCCAGTGAGCCAAGTAATTTTAACAGAAAGTTTCCAAGCCTTTATAAGGCCTTACAAATTATATGGAAAAGAGAAAGAAGTGTTACTGAAATAATCATCCATTTAAGTAATGCATTAGGCCTAATGATCGTAGGCCATCTCCTATTTAGTTATTTAACGACAGAAAATTTAATCGCTGTTTTTAATTCTGTCAATTCTGAAATTCTATATTATATCGCTGGTGGATTTATTGCCCAAATGATTGATGGTGCACTTGGCATGGCTTATGGGGTTACCGCAACCACCTTTTTATTGTCTGTCGGCATAACACCTGCAGCTGCATCCGCTTCCGTTCATGCCTCCGAAGTATTTACCTCAGGCGTTTCAGGTTACATGCACTTGAAATTCGGCAACGTTAATTCCAAATTATTTAAAACATTGGTTATTCCAGGAATCATAGGGGCCGTTTTAGGAGCTTATGTCTTATCCAGTCTGGAGGAATATTCTTCTTATATTAAGCCAATCGTGTCTATTTACACTTTGTTTTTAGGTGACATCATCATTCGAAAAGCATTGATTAAAAGAATGGAAAAACGCCAACTAAAACGCGTGGGCTTACTTGCACTTTTTGGGGGTTACCTTGACTCAATCGGTGGTGGCGGATGGGGACCTATCGTTTCATCCACCCTAATCGCTTCAGGCAGACATCCAAAATATACGATTGGAAGTGTTAATTTGACCGAATTTTTTGTTTCCCTTGCCTCATCCATTACCTTCTTCACGGTCATTGGTTTAGGTTATTGGCAAGTGATCATTGGCCTAATTCTGGGCGGCGTTTTCGCTGCACCTATAGCGGCAAAACTAGCCAATAAA
>CAMARL010000223.1 GCA_945860325.1 Spirosoma fluviale
GGAAAAAGGGGCTTGCTAAGTCTTGATTTGGAATATGTCAATTACCCAGGAATGCGCGTTTCATCCGCTGAATTATCGGCAACAGATAATATAAATTTTGAGAATAAGTACAACGGACAAACAAAGAAAAATTTCCAATCGGCACTCAACATAAAATTAGGGACTGAAATTAGATTAAGTGCTAATTTCAATCTTCGTGGGGGTGTGGCCACTTGGGGTAATAGTTATTCGCGTACGTATGATTCGATCGATCGAACCGTGTTTCAAATTTCCGGAGGTTTAGGATATCGAGCAAACCAGTTTTATATTGATTTGACGGCTTTTCAAAGAACCTCTAAAGAGGCATTCACACCCTACACGTTGAAAAATACAGCGGATTATTCATCGGCAAGTTTGAACTTGACGAGCCTGCAATTCATGATAGGTGGAGGCGTTTATTTCTAAACCGGAATATACTGATCCAACAACCAAAGGAGTTGAGTCACTGATATTTCTCCGTCTACTTGTATGTCGGCTTGTTTGTAAAATGGCAATCTTTCTTCAAAGGTTTTCTTGATTGTATCGATCACGGCTTCTTCGCTCTGGCTTTTGTCTAATAGGGGTCTATTGTTTCCTTGGGCTTTATATAATCTTTTCGCAAGGTCATTGACATCGACATTTAAAAACACACTCACCCCGTTATTTTTAATGAATTCCATATTATCGTTAAAGCAAGGAACTCCACCACCGGTAGCGATGACCATCGATTGATCCGGTTGGAATCCGTACAATATCTTTTTTTCTAACTCTCTAAAGTGGCTTTCTCCTTGGCCCGAAAATATCTCTGAAATCGTTTTTTGCTCACGGGTTTCAATCAGCTTGTCCATGTCGGTGAAGCTGTAACCTAAATTCCTTGCTAATTCTTTTCCTAATGTACTTTTCCCGGATGAGGGCATTCCTATTAAATAAATGTTTTTCATTCTTGCACTTTTGTTAAACGTTCTTCAATTTCATTGGCACTGGGTAATTGAAAAGCTGACCACTTTCCTTTTACGGTTCCATCTTTTAATATCCAAATTCCTGGACTCGATCTGATAATCGTTTTTAATACTTTTACATCTGCCGATAAAGCAGGGAAGCTTAATTGATACCGATGCCTTAGTTCATTGACTTCTGCGTCAGTGGATGCGGAAACTAACCAAACCGATATTTTTTTCTTTTCTAATTCCTTAGCTAAAATACTGATATCGGTGAATGCTTTTTCATAGGTATGGTGTAGGTTGGGCACGATCACCATGACCCGATTTCCTTTAAAGCTTTCTGTGGTAAAATCAGTGGTATCGCCTTCCGCCCATAAATGGTAATCGGTGATGAGTGGCCTCGCTTCTTTTTCATTGATCGCCTTCATCGAAATAAACTTCGCTAAAGTGTCAGTAGGCATCTCCAATAATTCAGTTTCCTTGCCATTAATTTGATACAAATAACTAAATTTCAGAGCTTCCCTTTCTTTCATATTTTGAGGAATATTTTCTCCTATCGCATAAGGAAGGCTATCGAATTTGGGTAAATAAAAATACGAGTAAACGCCAATCCCCACACTGATAACTATACTGACCACGACGATTTTTAACGTGCGTTCATTTTTCTTAGCCTTCTCACTAAAAAATAAGCTGACAGTTAATAGAATCAGGAATATGTCTTTTCCAAAAGACGTCCATGGCGTAAGTTTGATAGCTTCGCCAAAGCATCCACAGTCGGTTACCTTGTTGAAATAGGCTGAATAAAAAGTTAAAAAACTAAAGAAGAGTAATATGGAAAAAATCGACCAAAGGGTTTGCTTGGCCCGATAATTAAACCATAATGCGATGGCTAGGACGACTTCTAAGCTGCTTAGTAAGATGGAGAGAATTAATGCATAAGGAATCCAGAATTTCCAGAAGCCTGACATTAGTGGAAAAT
The DNA here is from genome assembly GCA_945860325.1 of Spirosoma fluviale. Taxonomy (GTDB): domain Bacteria; phylum Bacteroidota; class Bacteroidia; order Cytophagales; family Spirosomataceae; genus Aquirufa; species Aquirufa fluvialis_C. The sequence continues at coordinate 1,939 of CAMARL010000223.1, forward strand.
CCACTGAAAACACATCAAAATATTCCTCCAGTTTTAATTGGGTCCCGATAGGGTCATTGAGTTTAATAAACCCTGAAAAAAGGAATATGCTAACCAGTAAAAAGGTGGCAATTTTCGCGTAACGCTGCATAATTTATTACTGTTGGGCTTGTTGGCTTTGTTCCTCTTTCAATTTTATTAAACAAAATACGGCATAGTTTAGCATATCTTGGTAGTTGGCTTCCACCCCCTCCGATACCAAAGTAACACCTAAATTATTCTCAATTTGCTTCGTTCTAAATATTTTCATTAGAATCAAATCGGTCATGCTGCTAACCCGCATATCTCTCCATGCTTCCCCGTAGTCGTGATTTTTATTTCTTAAAAGCTCTAAGGTGATTTCTACTTGATCATCGTAGATCCCGCCTAACTCTTCTGGCGAAAACTCCATTTGATCCGAATTTTCAAGTGTTTTTTGGATTAATGCAATAATGCAATAATTGATGATGCCGATAAACTCGCCCTCAATTCCATCCACGATTTTTTGTTGGCCCTTATCCTGAATACTGCGTATTCTTTGTGCCTTGATAAAAATCTGATCGGTTAGACTGGGTAAACGTAAAATTCTCCAAGAAGTCCCGTAATCTTTGTTTTTTTTATCAAACAAGGCTTTGCAGTATGAAATTACTTGTCGATATTCGATTTCGGTTTGGGAAGGCGAAGAGTCCCGATTCATATTACTTGGATTAGATTTCTATACTCACGTTTTTTTAGCCTACAAAAATATTTAAATTATCCTAAATTTCAGCTCATTTGGATGCTCTTTTTCCAACTTTTAACACATTCTTTGTAAATGGTCAATTATTAGACCTAGGGGGTACTTTAAATTCTGCCATCTGTATGGGAATTTTAAATGTGACGCCTGATTCATTTTATGAGGGAAGTCGTATTAATTCTGTGGACGCCGCCTTGCAGCAAGCTGAAAAAATGATTTTGGAGGGTGTTAAGATCCTGGATATTGGTGGTCACTCGACTCGGCCTGGTGCAGAACCTGTTAGTGAAAAGGAAGAGATTAATCGTGTAATTCCTATCATTGAGGCATTAAGTAAGCGGTTCCCGGCACTCATTATTTCCATAGATACCTACCGACTATCCGTGGCCAAAGCTGCATTTGCCTCTGGGGCACATATTTTAAATGATATCGGCGGGGGCCAAATGGATGTTGGCATTTTTGATTGGATTTGTTCCGAGCAAATTCCTTATGTGTTAACGCACAGTGTCGGTAAATTTGCAGAGGTGCATCAAATCCCAGCCTATGAGAATGTAGTTGAGGCCGTGTGGACTGATTTAGCTAAAAAAGTCCAATATCTAAGGTCAAAAGGATTGAAAAATTTACTCATAGATCCTGGCTTTGGTTTTTCGAAGTCCTTGGATCATAACTATGAGCTATTATCAAAATTGGGTCAGTTCAAACTTTTGGGTGCACCGATCCTAGTAGGG
>CAMARL010000224.1 GCA_945860325.1 Spirosoma fluviale
GCACGTACTTTAATTAAGTCGATGCGGTTATTAGGTATTTGGAACATCTCGTTCAACAATACACTCAACGATGCTGAAGGATAGAAATAAGATCTATTGTCCACCGGCAATGTACTTGACCAGTCATTACGAGCCGTCAAATCCAAATAAATCATGTCCTTATATCCTACGTTAGCCATTCCATAAGCGGAGTAAACTACTTTCTTAGATTGAGAACTTGAATATTGAATGTTTGCGGTAGCGATATTTTGTAACGTATATAAGCCAGGAATCACTAAGCCTGTTCCCCCTCTACTTGATTCACTGATAAAGCGATTCGTTGAGTTCCTCGCATTCCCACCTACAGAAAGTGATAAAGAGAAATCTTGTAAGGACTTTGCATACGTAGCTAAGAAATCAATATTGGTTTCTGAAGGAGAAAGCGTGGTTAAGCCGTAGGCTCCGTTTTTCTCTCCCGTATAACTGGGTGCAATTTTCGTTTCTCTTGTTTCTCCATAGGTATCTAAAGAGTAACGAGCCATTAAGCTAAATTCTTTGTTGATTTGATAATCTAATTTAGCATTACCAAAAAAGCGATTACGCTCAAACGCATTTTTAACTTCATGGGCTAAGAACCATGGGTTGTTATAATTTCCAATCGCTTGAGACTTTTGTTGTAAACCCTCTCTTCCTGGAACCCAATAATCTTTTAAATCCATGATGTTGATATGTGGTGAAACCGCATAAGCCCACTGCAATGGATTAGATCCGCGCTCACTGGCAGGACGATTGTTGGAGTTGTTCCGACTGAAGTCGAAGTTGGTACTCAACTTAATTTTATCTGTCAAATTTAAAGAAGTGGCTAAATCGATCGAGTTTTTAAATAAATCAGATCCTGGAATTAATCCACGATTGGTCATATTTGAATATGAAATTCGATACGTAGCCGCATCCGTACTATTAGAAATAGAGAAGCCGTTGGTCGTCGTGATGCCCGTTTGAATAAAGTTTTTCAAGTTGTTTGGATACGACTTTAATTCGGTTGGAATTGATTTTCCTGCTGCATCTTTAGGGCTATTCCACTGATAGGCTAAATATCCCTTATCTAACTCTGGGCCAATTCCTCCGGCTGAACCTTCTTCAATGGACAAGATGCCCCCTGGATAAGGGTTATTGCCGGGTGTAAATGGCAATATTCCCGTAGCAAATTTCGAGTGCATATCTAAGTACTTGAACGGATTGTCAAATACCGTATTAGAATTGACATTAATGGTCATTTTTTTTGACTTAGCTCCGGTTTTAGTTGTGATCAACACAACTCCATTACCAGCTCTTGAACCATAAAGCGCCGCTGCACTTGGTCCTTTTAGCACGGAAACACTCTCAATGTTATCCGGATTTAAATCTGATATGGCATTCCCATAATCCACGCGGTTATCATTACCCACTTGGCCTATGTTGTTCAAGGTATTAATCACCGGAACACCGTCAATCACAAATAAGGGCTGATTGTCATTACTTAATGACTTCGCACCCCGAATAATCATACTCACCGAAGATCCCGTCGCACCCGTGGCGTTGATACTAACCCCGGCTAATTTGCCAGAAAGGCCATTCAATACGTTTTCAGTAATGACACGATTTAAGTCCTTGCCTGCTACTTTACCTACCGAATAACCCAAAGATTTCTCTTCGCGTTTAATTCCTAAGGCTGTAACCACTACTTCATTTAGTTCTTGGGTGCTAGAAGTCATTTCGACATCAACTACATTTCGGTTACCCACCTTAATTTCTTGGGCATCAAAACCAATCGATGTAAAAGATAATGCGAGGCTAGCGCCAGAAACTTCCAACGAATAGGCTCCGCTTGCATTGCTGCTCGTCCCCTTTTGAGTTCCCTTCACTTGAATATTAACACCTGGAATTCCAGTACCATCTGAACTTGCGGTAATTTTACCGGTGATGGTTCTTGTTTGCGCAACCATTGTCGAGATGCTTAACGCAAATACAAAGGTTGTGAGTGCCAAATACCGAAGCATTTGTTGAGGAAAATGTAAATGCATACGTAATGAATTTAGAAGTAAAACAACACTTATAATTAATGGATAACAGAAATAAAATTATACTTACAAAAAAATGGATTTATTTAATGCCATAATTAAATGAAAAATTCAACTAAATAAATTATTTTGGCATAAATATTAAATTGCGCAAAGGAAAAATGTCAAAATCCGTGACAAACTTAAATTTATGAAGGCTCACCTATTAAAAGTTTCCCCTCAGTCACTTCGCTCCTTTAGTATTCGACGAGACAATGTAAGTTATTTTTATAATCAGTATCATTACCATCCCGAAATCGAATTATTATTAATTGATAAAGGAATAGGAACTCAGTTTGTTGGGGACAGTATCCAACGTTTTCAAGATGGCGACCTGCTTTTAATCGGGTCAAATTGCCCACATTATTTGAGGAGTGACAACATTTATTTCCAGAATAATCCCGACTTGGGAGTGTCAGCGGTCGTGATCCATTTTGATCCAGCTATTTTTGGACCTAATTTTTTCGAGCTCGTTGAAAATAGATATGTCAAACAACTGCTTGAAAAATCAAAGCTTGGCCTTCGAATTACGGGTAAAACTAAAGCCGCTGTTGTCAAGCAAATGCTTCATATGCTAGACGATACGAAAAGCAACCTTATTCTAGAGCTTCTTAAATTATTAGATCCCCTCTCACAAAGTCCAGAAATCGAAATGTTAGCAACCCGGATTTTAGAGCATAATCCGAGCGATAAAGAAACCGCTCGATTAAATTCGATCTACAATTTTTCTGCCAAACATTTTAAACGCAAAATAACGATCGAGGAAATTGCCGAGGTGGCCAACCTAAGTTCCAATTCATTTTGTCGGTATTTCAAAAATAGAACTCGGAAACACTTTTCCCATTTCTTGAATGAAATCCGTGTCGAGTATGCCTGTAAATTAATTAAGGAAAATCAATACCAAGTAACCCAAGTATGCTATGAGGCGGGATTCAATAATTTTCCAAATTTCAACAATGCATTCAAAAAGATTACGGGCAAAACACCCTTACAATATTCAAAAGAATTTATCGTAAGTTAATTTGAAAAAAAATAAACTAAAAAATAGTTGTGTAAATTTGACCCACCTAATTTAAATACCCCATTTACTCCTTTTAACATGAAACATTTTACGCTCTTATTACTTCTCATTACCTTTTTTTGCCGCGCTCAAGACATCAAAGTCATTCGCGGACCGTACTTGCAAAACTTCACTCCCACTTCGGGGGTGGTTCGTTGGCGCACCGACATCGCAGCTAATAGCCAAGTGATTTATGGCAATAGCCCAAGCCAATTAAATCAATCGGTTAAAGATGAAAACCTACT
>CAMARL010000225.1 GCA_945860325.1 Spirosoma fluviale
CAAGAATATGGTTTTGTGACTCGGAAAGAGTTTGCCGAATATGTAAAGGTGGTTACTGAATTACAGGCCAAATTGAACGAGATTCAGAACAAATTATCGCAATAAAATTATAATTTGTACCTTTGTTTTCTAATTAAATTTCGATGTTACAAAGGCCCCGTAGAAATCGTTCCAGTGCTGTAATTCGTTCCATGGTCGAGGAAACTAGACTTTCCGTGAAGGACATGCTATTTCCCTTATTCGTCATGGAGGGGAAAAATGTGAGCACCGAAATCAAATCCATGCCGGGCATTTATCGCTACTCAACGGATTTATTACTCAAAGAAATTGAATCATGTGTCAATTTAGGCATTCAATCGTTTGCCTTATTTCCCCAAATAGCAGAATCAAAAAAGGATTCTATGGCTACAGAAAGCTATAAAAAAGAGTCTCTATATCTAGAGAGCATTTATGAGGTAAGCAAAAGATTTCCTGAAATCAGTCTCTTAACGGATGTTGCGATGGACCCATATAGTTCAGATGGACACGACGGAATCGTTCAAGGGGGCCAAATTTTAAATGATGAAACATTACCTGTTTTAGCTAAAATGGCTATTGCCCAAGCACAAGCAGGTTCTAAATTGATCGGCCCCTCAGACATGATGGATGGCCGTATCGGATATTTGCGCGAGTCATTAGACGACGCGGGCTTCTCACATGTGGGCATAATGGCTTATACAGCTAAATATGCCTCCGCTTTTTATGGACCTTTTCGGGATGCACTTGAGTCTGCGCCTAAATTTGGCGATAAAAAAACGTATCAAATGAATCCGGCTAATCGCCGAGAAGCTTTAATTGAACTAGAATTAGATGAATCCGAAGGGGCCGATTTTTTAATGGTCAAACCTGCTTTGGCTTATTTGGATATCATTGCTTTGTTAAGGGAAAATTCGAATTTGCCCATTGCCGCTTATAATGTTTCAGGGGAATATGCGATGGTAAAAGCGGCGGCCCAAAAAGGTTGGATCGATGGCGAAAAGGCCATGCTGGAATGTTTATTGTCCATCAAACGCGCAGGAGCCCAAGTGATTTTAACCTATTTTGCCAAAGAGTTTGCTCAATTAAAAATTTCATAAATTATGTCGTCTGATCGCTATATGCAACGAGGGGTTTCTGCCTCAAAAGAAGATGTTCATCGGGCGATTGCCAATCTAGACAAGGGAGTTTTTCCAGGTGCTTTTTGTAAAATTTCACCCGATATTTTGGGCGGCGATCCAGCATATTGCAACATTATGCACGCGGATGGTGCAGGCACGAAGTCTTCTTTGGCCTATTTGTATTGGAAAGAAACAGGAGATATTTCGGTTTGGCGTGGCATTGCACAGGATGCGGTGGTGATGAATACAGACGATTTGATCTGTGTGGGAGCGACGGACCAAATGCTGCTTTCGTCCACCATTGGGCGAAATAAAAACTTGATTCCAGGGGAAGTAATCGCTGAAATTATCAATGGAACCGAGGAGGTATTGCAAATGCTACGCGATCATGGCGTAGGAATTTATAGCACGGGTGGAGAAACGGCAGATGTGGGGGATTTAGTGCGAACGATTATTGTGGACAGTACGGTCATAGGCCGAATGAAACGCAGTGATGTGGTTTCAAATGCCAACATTCAAGCAGGTGATGTCATTGTAGGTTTGGCTTCCGATGGCCAAGCAACCTATGAAAATAAATACAATGGGGGGATGGGAAGCAATGGCTTGACTTCTGCTCGGCATGATGTTTTGGCTAAATATTTGGCCACAAAATATCCAGAAAGCTTTGATCCATCGGTTCCTGAGTCATTGGTTTATTCAGGATCTAAGCAATTAACGGATGTTGTGGAAGGTACGGATTTGAATGTGGGCCAACTGATTTTATCCCCTACCCGGACGTACGCGCCAGTAATTATGGCCATATTGAAGTCGATGAGATCTCAAATCCACGGCATGGTGCACTGCTCCGGTGGCGCGCAAACTAAAATTTTGCATTTTGTCAACGAGGTACACGTGGTGAAAGATCATTTATTTCCTGTTCCTCCGCTTTTTGAATTAATCCAAAAAGAAAGTGGAACCGATTTTAAGGAAATGTACCAAGTATTTAACATGGGACACCGCATGGAATTATATGTGTCCCCTGAACGCGCAGAAGAAATTATTCAGATATCCGAATCCTTCGGAATTCCAGCTCAAATAGTCGGTCATGTGGAGGCTTTTTCAGGTAAAAAGCTGACCATCAGAAGTTCTTTTGGGGAATTTATTTACGAATAATTTATTCCTCACTTGTAAATTTGAAAATATCTTTTTAGATTTGCACCCCCATTTAAAGGGCTTTTAAAGGTAAAGACCTGGCCTCGTGGGATTCACTTAAATACATAATATAATGTACGCAATCGTAGAAATTGCCGGGCAGCAGTTTAAAGTAGAAAAAGACCGGACCGTATATACCCACCGTTTGGCGGGCGAGGAAGGCGCTGCACTGGTTTTCGACAAGGTATTACTTGTTGATAAAGGCGGAGATGTGACCCTAGGAGCACCCATAGTAGCGGGAGCTAAAATCACAGGAAAAATTATTGCACACGTTCGTGGAGAAAAAGTTTTGGTCTTCAAAAAGAAACGTAGAAAGAGTTATCAAAAAATGAATGGTCACCGTCAAAACTTGACCAAAGTTTTAATTGAGTCAATTACTTTAAAATAAGTCTACAATTAGCGTTTTGAACGCATAAATTTATAAAAAAATGGCACATAAGAAAGGCGCCGGATCATCCAAAAACGGGCGCGAATCACATAGTAAACGATTAGGCGTTAAGTTGTTTGGAGGCCAAGCAGTTATTGCAGGAAACATTATTGTACGTCAAAGAGGTACAGCTCATAATCCAGGAGAGAATGTTGGATTAGGAAAGGATCACACATTATTTGCTTTGTCAGATGGTGTTGTGGCATTCAAAAAAGGATTTAAAGGTCGTTCATTTGTGCATGTGTTGCCAGCTGTAGCTGCTTCACCTGTGGCAAAAGCACCTGTAAAGAAAGCGGCTCCTGCTCCAGTAGCGGAAGTGGTAGTGGAGGAAGTGGCTGTTGAGGCGGCTCCAAAAGCTAAGAAAGCTCCAGCAAAAAAGGCTGCGGCTGCTGAGTAATTCAATCAACAGATTAATGAGAACCTAGCATGAAAATGCTAGGTTTTTTTGTTTTATGGCAACAATATTGGAGCTACCTTTGTTATTAATTTTAAAAATGAATTATGGAAACGCCACAAATACATATTTATACTGAGTCTACCCCCAATCCACATTCCATGAAATTTGT
>CAMARL010000226.1 GCA_945860325.1 Spirosoma fluviale
GCTTTTACTATTTCCCAAAAAATAGAGGACTTATTCCCGTCCATAAAATCGGTCAAGGCATAAATGTATATCAAAATAAAACCTCCATAAATAAATATATCTGGAGTCCCAATGACAGCAATGTTTTTAAGTAAATAGGCCGTCACTAAAAAAATAACCGCTATTTGAATCCAGACCCAATAAATGAAAAAAGATGACCTTTTTGAGTAATATTTTTCAAAGTTAAACACATCATCAATTTTCGTTACGGGGTATACTTTTTCCACATCAGCAGGTCGCCAGCCGGTTGGATTAGTCCAAACAGAAACTTTATTTTTCCAAGTAGAGGTGCGCCAAGTATCTTGAATCAAGAGCCATAAGTGAATAAAATTTATTTTGATCGGATTCCAAGTTCGCATAGGTCGGGTTATCCCATACACAGGAATGACATCGGCTCTTTCCTCTTGAAATGTCCCAAAAAGCTTATCCCAAATGATGAATATTTGAGACATATTTTTATCTAAATATTCAGGATTAAAAGCATGATGAACACGGTGATGCGAAGGGGTAACAATCAAATGCTCCAAAAATCCCATGCGATTTATGTACCGAGTATGGTACCAGAATTGGGCAAAAAACTGGATCGGAGTGACTGTTGCGATGACCAAAGGCGAAATTCCCAAAAGCGCTGCTGGCAGCATAAACAAAGTGAATACCTTGACAAATGAAGAAATAGGCTGACGCACGGCACAAGCTAAATCAAATTCCTCACTACTGTGATGCACAATATGACTGTTCCAGAAAAAATTATTCGCATGTTCAATTCGGTGTATCCAATAATGTGAGAAATCAAGAACAACAAATGCGAAAATGTACGTGGCCCATGTTGACTCAATATGTGTCAATGCTACTCGATCCTCAATCCACTGATAACTTAAAATAGTGAAACTCAAACCCAATACGTTTTTCGTCACCATGGTAATAGAAGAAGTTAGGCTACTTGCCGTGTCAAGAAGATTCATCTTTTCTCCTTTAACATAACGCCCATACAATTTTTCCAGCACAATAAATACCAAGAAAATCGGTATGATGATCAAAAGAATTTTACCATATTTCTCCATGATATTAGTTTAAATTTTGAACAATGAATCATTGTTGGAGGAAGTTCATTGAATTCGTGAACGCTATCCTAAATGAATCTTGTGAATTTTTGAAATTAGTTAATTTAGATTGAACCCAAAAATAGCAATAAAGTTTAAAAACTCAATCGGCACCCATCAATGAAATTTCGATCTTAGTAAATGAATCCTATTCATAAATGTCATGATTCATTGCAGAGCATTAAAAGAATATTTATATTTGAAAATATGAAGTTGGACTATTGATTGAATCAATTTTGCTCTTCGCTCTAAAACCTATCATTCTATGATGAAGAATCTACTAATAGTCATCCCTTTGACTATTTTCATATGCTTTCATGCGCAAGCAGAAGATTACAAGGCTTCCATGTTTGGCATAAAATCCAACGGGACGACCCTAAATACCAACTCAATTCAAAAAGCCATCGATTTTATCCATGAAAAAGGCGGGGGCCGACTCGTATTTTATGTGGGGCGCTATTTAACAGGAACCATCCAACTCAAATCCAATGTAACCATTCACTTAGAGGAAGGGGCTACGATTGTCGGATCTACCAACATATATGATTATAACATCAATGGACCTCATTTTTCTTCCCTAGTTACAGCTTACAAAGCAGAAAATATTGGATTAACCGGCAAAGGGGTGATCGACGGCCAAGGCCGGGATTTAGCATATACCCTATTAGATCAAGTCCAAAAAGGAGTGCTTAAAGATGAATTAGTCAATGACCGACCTGCGCTTCGTAGACCTAAAGGCATTTACTTTCGCGAATGCAAAAACGTAGAAATTTCAGGCATCATGGTTAAAAATGCGGCCGAATGGGTCGTTGTGTTAGATCAATGTGAGAATTTGAAAATTGACAAAATCACGGTCGACAGCAAGGCTTTTTGGAACAACGATGGAATCGATATTGTCGATTGTAAAAACGTGGTCCTTAGCAATTCGTTTATTGACGCAAGTGATGATGCCATCTGTTTTAAATCACATGACCCTACTAAGCTTTGTGAAAATGTAGAAGTTCGTAATAATGTGGCTAGGTCTAGCGCGAATGGTATAAAATTTGGAACACTTACGTCAGGTGGGTATAAGAATTTTAAGATTGTCAACAATAAAGTATATGATACGTTTCGTTCTGCGATTACCATCGCCACGCCCGATGGAGGGGTGATTGAGAACATTTTTGTCGACAGTTTGTATGCTTATAACACAGGAAACTCTATTTACTTGAGAATAGGTGCTCGTTGGAACAAAGGCCGAACAGGTTCCATGAACAACATTACGATTCAAAATATGTATTGCGAAATCCCCAACACCAAGCCAGATGCCGGTCGAGAATATGAGGGACCCATCGAAGATCTTCCACGGAACATTTCACCTGCTAGCATCGTAGGTTTGCCGGGACAATATATTTCAAATGTAACCCTTCGGAATATTCAAATTGTGGTTCCGGGAAATAGCAATCCAACCTACGCCTATCGAGGCATTAAGCCCGCCGACTTAGATAGCATTCCGGAAATGCCGGCAGCCTATCCGGAGTATTCGCAATTTAAGGAATTACCTGCTTGGGGATTTTATCTCCGACATGTCAAAAATCTAACTATTGAGAATGTTACATTAACTGCGCAAGGAAAGGAATACCGACCAGCCATCGTCTTAGATGATGTGCATGGAGCCACTTTTTCTCAAATGAAATATATCGAACCTGAAAGCAATAAGAAGAAACAAGTACACGAGTATAAGTCTTCCGAAGTATTACTTAAGAAATAACCGACCCAAGCTATGATCTATAAAAATAAAATTACGCTATTCTTTTTCTTGCTTTTGGGCTTTCAGCTCTCAGCCAAAGATTATGTAGCCACGGAATTTGGTGTTAAAAATGACGGCCTCACGCTGAATACATGTTCCATTCAAAAAGCCATTGATTTTATCCATGAACATGGAGGTGGAAGGCTTGTGTTTGAATCCGGAAATTATGTGACTGGAAGTATTTATTTAAAATCGAATGTGACGCTCCAATTGGATTACGGTGCAACGATTTTGGGATCTACTAATCCATTTGATTACGTTAAGGATAAAAAAATCGGTTGGATGTCCATGATTTTTGCAGTCAATCAGGAAAACATAGGCATTACTGGAAAAGGGATCATCAACGGTCGGGGATTTACTACGGCAAATAA
>CAMARL010000227.1 GCA_945860325.1 Spirosoma fluviale
AATATATTAATTAGCTTAAAAGCTAATAGTTATTTAGTTATATAGCTATATAATTAGCCTTATTGACAATAATATTTATCACAAAAGCTAAATATTAAATAGATGACTATAAAACAAGCCTTAATAAAGCTAAATGATCGTATTTGGAAATTAATAAAGAAATACCTAAATTAGCTAAATAAGTAATAATTATGCGTGTAGAGAACATTGCAAAAGCTTTAGGAGACGAATCAAGAAGAAAAATTGTAGAATTATTGCAGTCAGGAGAATTGCCTGCAACGGCTATTTTTGAACAATTTTCTTTCGCCGCACCCACTATATCCAGGCATCTTTCTGTCTTAAAGGAAGCGGGTATTGTATGCACTCGCAGAAATGGAGTTTTTATTTACTACTCGATTGAAAAAGAAACCTTGCAAATTCTAGCCAATTGGCTCTCCCCTTTTTTACCTGAATCCATTGAGAAAGTTAAATCATTGCCCAAAGAAAGATCCAGTAACATCAAGAAAACTGATTTTGTAAATCCATTTGATAAATTTCAAAGTGAATTTTAAATAGTAAAATAATTATATTTTCATGAAACGATTTGTAATCATTATTAGGGGCCCAATACAAGGAATTTCTGGCGAAAATAGCATGCCTAACGAGGAGGAATTAGAAGTAATTAGAACTTGGTTAAGAGACCTAAAAACTAAGTATTCCGACATGCTTTATCAGAAATTTATGGGTCCGCAAAGTTACTTTTCAAAGAGTGGAAAAATTGAAAATAAAATAATCCAACAAATTGACGGAGGTGAAATTTCGCAAATTGTCACCTTGATTTTACCATCGATTGACGTGGCCACTGAAATTGCGATGAGTTTTCCTTTCCCTAACTCCTTTTTTACTATTGAGCTTAGAGAAATGAGTTAATCGCATAAAAAATGCCCTAAATCGATTTATAGGGCATTTTTTATGATTCTTTATGAGAATCGAATATTTTTTAATAAAAATTATTTGATTTCCCCTACCATATTCTCAGGCTTAACCCAAGCATCAAACTCTTCTGCAGTAACATAACCTAATGAAATAGCCGTTTCTTTCAGTGTAGAGCCATTTTTATGTGCCGTTTGCGCTATTTCAGCTGCCTTATAATATCCGATTTTAGTATTTAACGCAGTAACAAGCATTAATGAGTTATTAACATGTTTAAGAATATTTTCGTGCAACGGCTCTATGCCGATAGCACATTTGTCATTGAATGCCACACATACATCCCCAATCAATCTAGCTGAATGGAGAAAGTTATAGATCATGACAGGCTTAAATACATTTAACTCAAAATGACCATTGGATCCACCAATGCCAATCGTCACATCGTTGCCCATAACCTGTGCCGCGACCATCGTCATCGCCTCACATTGTGTCGGATTAACCTTTCCAGGCATGATGGAAGATCCAGGCTCATTATCAGGTATATAAATCTCACCTATGCCCGAACGAGGCCCAGATGACAACATACGAATATCATTTCCAATCTTCATTAAACTGACAGCCACCGTTTTTAACGCTCCATGAGCCTCGACGATAGCATCATGAGCAGCTAAGGCTTCAAACTTATTCTCAGCCGTTATAAAGGGCAAACCAGTCAAATTCGCAATATGGCTGGCCACATTCTCTGAATATCCCTTGGGGGTATTAATTCCAGTTCCTACAGCGGTTCCCCCTAAAGCCAACTCAGACAAATGGGCTAAGGTATTATTAATCGCCCTTAAACCATGGTTCAATTGCGATACGTATCCTGAAAATTCTTGGCCCAAAGTCAAAGGGGTCGCATCCATAAAATGGGTCCGGCCTATTTTAACTACATTTTTAAACGATTTGGCCTTAGCATCTAATGTATCCCTCAGTTTTGTTATCCCTGGGATTGTGACTTCCATCAATGTTTGATATGCTGCAATATGCATGGCTGTTGGAAACGTATCATTAGAAGATTGAGATTTATTTACGTCGTCGTTCGGGTGAACAAATTTTTGCTCATCCAACAAATTACCTCCTTGCATGACGTGAGCACGATACGCGATAACTTCATTACAATTCATATTGGATTGAGTACCAGATCCTGTTTGCCACACAACTAAAGGAAATTGATCCGCCCATTGACCCGCTAAAATCTCATCACAAACAGCTGAAATTAAATTTTTCTTGTCCTCGTCAAGAACACCAGCCTCAAAATTAGTTATAGCAGCAGCCTTTTTAAGATAGGCAAAGGCACGTATAATCTCCTTTGGCATTTTATTGATATCCTGAGCGATAGGGAAATTCTCAATCGAACGCTGAGTTTGTGCCCCCCAATATACATGAGCAGGTACTTGAACCTTTCCCATCGTATCCTTTTCTATTCTATATTCCATATAGCTATTTGTATTAATTTTGTAATAAGTTTACAAAAATACCACCAAAATTGACACACAAAACAAGAAAACTAAATTATTAATACAATGTTGAAAATTTACGGAATTCCTGCCTGCAATACAATGAAAAAAACATTCGAATACCTTCAATCAAAAGGCATTCCATTCGAATTCATTAATTATAAAAAAAATGGAGTAAGCTCTGACGAACTGCAGAGTTTCATAGACCAATTAAGCCTTGACAAAGTATTTAATAAACAAGGATCAACTTACAGACAATTGCCAGAGGAAATTAAGTTGGCATTAAATGATCCAAAAAGAGCATTTGAATTCCTTTTAGAGAAAAACTCTGCCATCAAACGCCCCATCATAGTTGGCAAAAACGGAATAATCGCTGGATTCAATGAAACAGAATTAGATAAATGGCTAAATATCTAATCAACCTTTATAGAACAACCATTTGCCCAATTCCTTCCAGGTTACTTTCTTGCCATACATCAGAATACCTACCCGATAAATTCGAGCAGAAACCCAGCTGCAGCCTAAGAATCCTAAAACTAATAAAGTCATAGACAAGATTAATTCCCAACCAGGAACTCCATAAGGTAGGCGAACCATCATGTTTATTGGTGAAGTAAATGGGATCATTGACGCCCAAAATGCGATATTGCTATCAGGATCCTGTATGGTGTACTGTGCCATTAAGAAGGAAAGTATAATAGGAATCATCACGATAAAAGTAAATTGTTGCGCCTCAGTAGCGCTTTCCACAGCTGAGCCGATCGCCGCAAATAAAGAGCTATACAGCATATATCCAACAAAAAAATAAAACAAGAAAGCTGCTATAATCATCGGTATATTCGTGCTTTCCAACACCTTAGTCACTTCTGACATAGGTGATTCTT
>CAMARL010000228.1 GCA_945860325.1 Spirosoma fluviale
TTTAACGTTGATTCATTAATTTCATGTGGCACCACCACCCATTTAAATGGAAATTTACCTGAGTTAATGAGTGGAATTAGGCAATCCATATCAGCGTCCCAAACGGAACCTAGGACTACAAATTCATTCTGGCCAACAAACTCCGAGCATAAAGACCAAGTTTGAGCCGAACGAAGATTGGATAATACTCGATCAAATCGCGTATCACCACCCAATGTAACGTGCTGAATACCAATCCGATTCAACATGTCTTTAGACGATTCATCTTGAACAAAAAGCTGGTCAAAAGACGTTAATATGTTTCTAAAGAATCCCCCATACCATTTAAAAAACAATTGATTTTTTCTAAAAATGGCTGAAACTAAAATCGTTTTAATGTTTCTATTTTTTAATTCATGTAAATAGAAATACCAAAATTCATATTTCACAAAAAATACCATGGACGGATTAACAAGATCCAAAAATCGTTCGCTCGTGGACGCACCATCAAAAGGCAAATAACTTACATAATCAATACCTGGAGCATTTTTTCTAACCTCATAGCCCGAAGGAGAAAAAAAGGTAACTAAAATAAAATAGTCTGGATATTCGTTTGAAAATGCGTCGATGATGGGTTTCCCCTGTTCAAATTCACCCATGGATGCCGTATGAAACCAGGCAACGGGCTTGCTATTATTTTTGAAAGTAGATTCCAGCCCTTCCCAAACATGTTTTTGACCATAATTCCATTTCTTAGCCTTGCTATGGAACACGGAAATGATTCCTAAAATCTGCTTATATAAAAACAAGGCAAAAATATACAGCCAAACCCTCAATTTTTCTTAAATTTGATGTTGAAACGATAAATTTACAAAATTAGACGAATACCTACATCATCCTTATGCATTGGAATCCATTAACAGACGTACATCAATTGGATGAAATAGTTGAAATTTCACAAAATCAACCTGTGGTGATTTTCAAACATAGTACCCGTTGCTCCATTTCATCTACTGCTTTAAGTCGATTTGAGCGAGCTTGGGGAGCTACTGAAAACGCGGCTTTTTATTTGGATTTGATTGCATATCGAACTATTTCCTTAGAAATTGCAGAAAAATTTGGGATACAACATCAGTCGCCACAGGCCTTGGTCATCAATAAAGGAGCCTGCACCTATTCTGCAACCCATTGGGATATATCGGTAGACGAATTAAAACCCTATTTGAGCGAATGAAAAAATTAATAGGAGTTCTTTTTATTTTTTATTGTACCCCTAGCATTGTTTGGGCCCAAAGAAAATCAGCACCTAAAGAAACCATTATTCAGGCGCCCAGCTCAACAAATCGATCAAAAGTGATTTCCAAAAATAATGAAGCTAATTTAAAAAATATCAATCCTACGGGAACCTTAGCGCTTGGTATTAGCACATCGACAAGTTCTGGAATATTTGGAGGAATCACGGCTAGAAAAGTATGGATTAATAACCCCAAAATTCAATCCCTATTTGGACTTGATTTATCCATCATAAAAGATTATAAAGAGTTTGATTCGCCCTATTCATACAACGGAAGAGGTTATACAGAAGGAAAATTAAATCAGTTGATCGTTATTAGACCGGAGTATGGCCGCCAATGGACCTTATTTAAAAAACCATCTGAAGGAGGAGCCGCTTTGAAGGGTTTAATCGCTACAGGACCCAATATAGGTATGCAAATGCCTTATCATGTCGATATTTCCTATGTGAATCCAGGATCTGGAAAATCATCTATTCTCTCTATTCCCATGTCTCAAACCTATGACAACACCTATCAACGAACGACAATTTTAGGTGAAAGTAGTTTTTTCAAGGGCGCCAGCGAATCTATCTATGTTCCAGGTTGGCATTTAAAAACAGCTTTCAACGTAGAATTAGATACATTTAAACAGAATTATTTAGCTTTGGAACTGGGATTTATTGTGGATTATTTTTCCAAACCTATCGAAATGTTAAACCAAACGCCACAGCGATCGGTTTATACCACTGGATATCTAACCTTTTTCTTTGGAAAGAGTAAATAAAAATATAATATGATCGAATTACCCCAAGTGAATTCAGCCCCTACCTCAAGAAAGCCAGACTGGCTGCGGGTTAAATTGCCCATTGGTGAAAAATATACAAATGTTCGGAAAATCGTAGATGAGTTTAAATTACATACTATTTGTCAATCTGGAAATTGCCCAAACATGGGCGAGTGTTGGGGAGAAGGAACAGCCACTTTCATGATTTTGGGAAATGTGTGCACTCGGTCCTGTACTTTTTGTGCAGTGGCAACCGGCAGACCTAATGAATATGATGAAGATGAGCCACGCCGAGTAGCTGAAGCGATTCAATTAATGAAAGTGAAACATGCGGTCATCACGTCGGTCAATCGAGATGAATTGAAGGATCGAGGGGCTGAAATTTGGTATCAAACCGTCCGAGCGGTTAAAGAAACAACCCCTTTAACGACAATCGAAACATTAATTCCAGACACAAAGGGGAATTGGGATGCGTTAATCCGAATGATCGAAGGAGGCCAAGAAGTCGTGTCACATAATATGGAAACCGTGGCCCGCTTATATCGATTCGTTCGACCACAAGCCAGGTACGAGCGAAGTTTAGAACAAACGAAGCGAACCAAAGAGTTTGGGAAAAGAACGAAATCTGGACTCATGCTCGGATTAGGTGAAACAAAGGAAGAGGTTTTTCAAGCGATGGATGATTTAATAGCCCATGGCTTGGATGTGTTAACGTTGGGTCAATATTTACAGCCGACCAAAATGCACCATGAAGTGATCGAATGGATTCATCCCGAGACTTTTTTGATGTACAAAGAAGAAGGCTTGAAAAGAGGATTAAACTATGTGGAATCAGGGGCTTTAGTGCGTTCTTCGTACCATGCTGAAAAACATATCTAATTCATGAATAAGCCAGTGCAATCCCAGTTTGCGTTTATTATTGCAGGCGGTGGAATGGCCGGTTTATCCTTAGCTTATTACCTTTCAAAAAGTTCTTTAGGCGATTTACCCATTTTAATCATTGACCAATTCCCCAAAAATAAAAACGATAAGACCTGGTGTTATTGGTCTGATTGTGAAGAGGAATTCGATAAAATTGCGGAAAAAAGTTGGGATTCCTTATGGTTTCATAGCCAAAGCAATCAATCTAAACTACTAAATATCAACCCATTTCAGTACAGAAAAATTAATAGCGGCGATTGGTATGCTTACGTCAATAAACAATTAGCTACAAAGCCAAACATACAGTTT
>CAMARL010000229.1 GCA_945860325.1 Spirosoma fluviale
AAAGAACATTTTTAAAAGAATGTAAAGAAAATCCTTTTGCTTGTTTTATTTTTACAATTCGAAATTTATTAAACTATGGGAAGAGCATTCGAGTTTAGAAAAGCAAGAAAATTTAAACGCTGGGGACAAATGGCCAAAACCTTTACCAAAATTGGTAAAGATATTGTGATCGCAGTCAAAGCAGGTGGGCCAGATCCTACAGCCAATTCCCGCTTACGTGCCATCATTCAAAATGCGAAGGCTGTCAACATGCCTAAAGATAATGTGGAACGGGCGATTAAGCGTGCCATTTCAAAAGACCAAGAAGATTATAAAGAGATTATATACGAAGGATATGCATTACACGGCATCGCCATCTTAGTGGAAACAACGACGGACAACATCAACCGAACGGTGGCTAATATACGTTCTTCGTTTACCAAATGTGGGGGAAGCTTAGGTACTCAGGGAATGTTGGATTTCATCTTTACGAGAAAATCAGTTTTCAAAATTACAGCTAAACCGGATATTGATTTAGAGGAATTAGAATTCGACCTGATTGACTTAGGCGGCGATGAAGTTTTTTTGGATGAAGAGACAAACCAAATCAATATCTACGGTGAATTTACCGCCTTTGGTGCCATACAAAAGTTCTTAGAAGAAAAAGGTTTTGAATTGATGGGTGCTGACTTTGAGCGTATTCCAAACGAGACTAAAGACCTAAGTGAAGACCAAATCGCGGATGTAGAAAAGCTAATCGAAAGATTGGAAGAAGATGAAGATATACAAAATGTATATCATAACATGACCTAATTTACCCCAGATTGTTTTTTAATCGATACAAATAAGGCGCCTTATGTGCCCCTCCTGAATACTTTTTCTCAATTCTTTCCAAGATATCTAAACTCAAAATCTTTCTTTGAAAGTTTGTTCTGACGATCGAAGTACCTAAAATAGTTTCATACACCTGTTGGATCTCTGACATAGTAAAGGTTTCGGGCAATAAGTTAAAGGCAATTAATTTGGTATCCAGACATTCCCTTAATTTAACCAGGGCCTTATCTACAATCTCATTATGGTCTAAGAATAAACGCCTGAATTCACTCACATCTTGCCACAAAAATTCATCTGAAACATTTCCAAGAGATACATTCACCTTATAATAGTCAACAATGGCTAAATATCCCATGCTGATAAATCGGCTTGTAAGCCAGTCCAAGTCATCCGTTGTACTCCTAATATCATTTTTGATTTTCTCAAATTCAGCCCTTGCATTCAAATTTCTACTATAATCACCAAAACAGTAAAACTGCTCTAAAAAAACATCCGTTAAACCCGTTCGTTCATGCAATACGCGTTTTGCCGCATCATTCATACTTTCTTGAATTCTTACATATCCTCCGGCCAATGACCAAACCTCTGAATTCAAAAACTTTAAAGTCAAGTACTTAAGTTGGTTTTCATGAAAACAAAAAACAACACAATCCACTGAAATTCCTGGTAACCAATCTTTGGATGAGAACTCTGTATTCTTCATAGATTAACGCAATTTTTCTAAAATAAACTCCCTGATTTTTGCAGAGAAAATTAGGTAGCCTTTTTCATTTAAATGCAAACGGTCCGCCACAAATATATCTGGCATCACCGTGCCATCAGGTAAATAAAAGGGGGAATGCATATCCAAAAAGAACCTTCCTTTTTGAGATTTGCAATATTTTTCTAACCATAAATTAAACTGCTTTTGCTTGTCGACAATCGCAATTCTTGACAAACTAGGACGCACGGCCAAATATACTAATTTAGTTTTAGGCAATGCCTTCTTTAGTCTGTTTGAAAAATCCTCGTATTCTTTGGCTAATTCTTCTATGCTTTTGCCCTTAGCTAAATCATTATCTCCTTCATAAACCACCACGGTGCTCGGTGCATATTTAATCACCATCCGATCAAAATAATACAAAGCATCCGTCATCGTTGACCCACCAAATCCCCGATTAATCGCAGAAATCCCAGCCAAATCAGTTGCAAAAGTTTTCCAAATCCGAAAGCTGGAACTTCCTATAAATAAGATTTGTCCTATCGCAGGCATCGAAATGGAATCCTGCTTTTCGTAATTCCTTATCTCTTTTTCAAAAGCCTGCTGAGCCCATAATGGACTACTTATTAGACATAAAAGAAAAATTATTTTTTTCATGCGCTTATTCATTTGGATATTTCAACCCAATCTCAGCCCGAATTTGATCCAATAAGCCCATCAACTCTTGGCTAAATTGATGCGTCATTAAACCATTTTCAGTTCTACCCGCTCTTAAATCATTTTGAACGGCATCCGCCTCATAACTATATCCCCAACCCAATCGCTCTGGATTAAACTCCGAATCCACTTGGGATTCACCCTCATACACCGACAAAGTAATTCCCTTCGTCTCATGGAATCGTCCATGCATAAAGATCTTACCTAAGGTTCCATAAATGGTACATGTCGTATCTGTCTGCGCCGCAAAGGTTGAGAAAAGAGTGGCCGTAGCGCCCGACTTATATTTAGTTACAATCGAGCAATTCATATCCACACCCGTACCTGCCATCACTCCCGTAGCCTTCAGTTCAAGCGGTTGGCCCAAAATTAATTTCGAAATAAATAAAGGATAAATTCCAATATCCATTAAAGATCCACCGGTTAAATAAGGATTAAACCAACGAGCCTCCTCCACATAAGGCAATTTAATTCCAAAATCAGCCTCCAAATGCAGTATATCTCCAATAACGCCCGAAGCTAAAATCTCTTGAACTTTAGCCACAGACGGATGAAAACGTGTCCATAAAGCTTCCATTAAAAAGATGTTTTTCTCCCGGGCCTTGGCGATCATTTTCGATACCTGACCTGAATTAATCGCAAATGCTTTTTCACATAAAATAGGCAAACCCGCATCTAGGCATAACATCGTATGTTCATAGTGCAAGCCATGGGGCGAAGCAATGTAAACCACATCGATTTCCCCACTGGCCAGCATAGACTCATAGGAACCAAAAGTCTTTACGTCTTTTGAATAATGGGATGCAAATTCCTGTGCCCTTGAAATATCACGTGAAGCGACTGCCGCTAAATAACCATCCGTCACATAGGCCAAATCGTCCGCAAATTTGCGAGCAATGCCTCCACAAGCTAGTATTCCCCAACGAATGGGTTGTGTCGTTTTCATATAGGTTTAATTTAAAATTTATTTCTTCAAATGGTCAATCAAGGTTTG
>CAMARL010000230.1 GCA_945860325.1 Spirosoma fluviale
TCAACCGCCGCGTCGATTAATAATTTAGCAGTCTCCAAAGAACCATTATGATTGATTCCAATTTCTGCAATGATGTAACATGGGGAACCATTCCCTATTTCTTTTCCAGTGTTTAGTGTAATTTTTTTCATTCCTTATGTTGTATATGTGTGGTAATTATTTGTGAAAGTTCCGTCTGAGAATAAATCTATAATCGCGTAACCGGGTTTGGTTTGTTGGTAATTCCCTCCCCACCATGCACCACTGACTGCGCCATTGCAGCAATAACTAATTCCGTTGTATTCTACTCGATCCAATAAGTGGATATGTCCACTGATGGCTAATTTTACATTGGGGTATTTGAAAAATAAATCTTTTAAATCAGATGCATCTTCATGCATCCATTTTCCCGGAATATTCCATTGATTTTTTTCAAAACGCTTCCCATCGAAAAATATACAGGCGGATAAAATAGGGATGTGTGAAACAATCATGGTGGGTTTGTTGGCCGGGATTTGAGCCAGCACATTTTTCAACCAATCCATTTGCTCTTCATCGATTTTCCCGGTATACCAACGACCGTCTTTATCAGGACTGATGCTATCTAAACTGATTAAATGCCAGATGCCTAAATCCTTCGAATAATATCTGTGGGATTCTTTCAGCTCGTCTAATGCCCATTTTTTTCCATCCTCGATGCTCGCGATATTTTCTGATTTACACCAGATATCATGGTTTCCTAAGGATTGAACAATGGGTACCGATAGCTCGTTTTTTAATACATCATGCCAAAGTTTCCATTGTTTTTCTGCAACTGAACGTCCGCCTCGATGTGCATCCATGATGGAGTCGCCACTATTTAAAATTAAGTCGGGTTGCTGTTCTAAATTTTGAATGTGATGTAAGCACTTTGCAAATCCTTTTGATGCTCCTATCAAGGGCATCATGTGAACATCAGTAATATGTGCAATTCGGAAAGATTTTTTTGAAGTCGACGCTTCAGCAAAGGCACTCAATTTAGGGACAGTTATTGCACTAGCAATTAAACCGAAAGATCTTAATATAGAAGATCGTCTATTCATCTTGAGAGATTTAAATCTCTACAAATTTCCAAATCAAATATTAACTAATGAGTGATTAAAATTTAAGAAAATGTTATGAATTGGATGTAAATTTGGCCAAATATTAACGCGATGTAAAGCGAATATTAAGCGCTTTTTAAGGGACTGATTTGAAGTAATTTAGATATTACTTTTAAGAAGAAATCTGAGAATTCTAATGTGCTTTTCTTGGTTTTGATTTGAATTAACCCATCCAAATGTTCGCTGATTTTTAAACTTGTCTTTTGCGCCCAAACCTCATAGTCATTATTTGCCAACCTATTATCGCTTAAATAGTCTTTAAAAATTTCTAGGTCAAAGCTTTTTGCCGCAATCCCAGCACCAGAAATCTCCCCATCGTAGGCATTGATCATCTGCTCAATGTGATTAGGAACGGGAACCATCATGACAGGCTTTTTAAGGTACATGGCTTCGGCTACTGACTCAAAACCAGCTGTGGAAATTAGGCCAGCACAGGTGGACATTTTCGCTAAATATTTCTCGGCATCAATTGGATGAAAGGTTAGATTTTTACTGGGGCTAAATACATCCTTTTTCTCCGGATGATCCCAAAAACAATCCAACGTTATTTCTTTGTTCTTTTCTGCCCAAGAAATAATTTGATCAGCTAACTTATAATGAGTCACATACATAAGCCAAGATTTGCCGGCGATAGGTACGATCTTTTTTACTTCTTGGCGCAATAAAGGAGGTACTACATATATATTTTTTTCTAAATCATCCGGCATTTCTCTAAACGAAAGTCCTAAGAATTTTTTGGATCCAATGGCCGTAACTTTGGTATTCAGATTTAATAAAAACTGATCAAATCTCTTTTCAGGGATGGATGTAAAATGCCGATTTAATAATAAATATTGATGGCCTATCGACATGCAAGGAACCTTAGACCCCGTCTTAAGGAAATATAAACCTGTAATGGATTCGTAAAAATTAACGATGCCGTCTGGTTTAAGTTCGTCCACAAATTTTTCTAAAGAGGAGGCACTTTTACAATAGGTCTTAAATCTTGTAATGGCTTGCATAGCCGTTTTGCCCAATTGCACCGAACTTCCATTTCCATAATTAATGGATGGGCTTTCATATTGTATTAAAGGAACATCCCCGATAAATTCAATAAAAAATGCAGGAATTTTCCGCCCTTGAAATGAACCTACTGCATATCCCACGACCTCATGTCCCGCTTCGCGCGCGATCTGTGTCATCGAAATAGCCTGTGTTAAATGGCCTCTTCCTTCTCCCTGAATTGTGAAAATAAATTTCCCCATGGGATTAAATCTTTATTTCTTCTGATGTTTGATCATCCCAAATCTCCTCAAGTTCTTTCTCTAAGTTATAATTTGGATATTGGACAATAGACCAGTCTCCTTCATGTGTCTCAACTAAAGCCGTTAACGACTCTACCCAATCCCCAGAATTCATGTAAATGATTCCATTGATTTCCTTGATTTCAGCTTTGTGGATATGCCCACAAATAATTCCATCAGCTTGCTTTGCTTTCGCTAATTCAGCTAATTTCTCCTCAAAATCAGAGATGAAATTGACCGCCGCTTTTACTTTTTGTTTGATGGTTTGAGACAATGAAAAATAGGGGAGACCGCGCCAAGTACGATATTGGTTGTACCATTTATTTAACCATAATAAAAAGGTATACCCAATATCACCTAAATAGGCCAACCACTTCATATGACTCGTGATGCTGTCAAAGATGTCACCATGCGTGATGAAGAATTTTTTTCCGAAACTCTTCAACATATAATCTTGGCGGATTGAAAACTGCTTTCCGATTTTTAATGGCAATACCTGCTCTAAAAAATCATCGTGATTTCCTCTTAAATAAATGACTTCTGTATCCCAAGAATCCATCATTTTGAGGACAGCTCTAAAAAATGAGGTGTGCTTCTTTTTCCATGACCCACCTTTCTTTAATTGCCAACCGTCAATGATGTCTCCATTGAGAATTAACTGATGACAAGAATTTGATTTGAGGAATTCGTTGACTTCCGCAGCCTTAGCTCCCTTGCTACCCAAGTGCAAGTCGGAAACAACAATCGTTTTATAAGTGGGCTGTACTTTGCGACCCATATGGCAGAATTTGGTAGCCTAAAGCTA
>CAMARL010000231.1 GCA_945860325.1 Spirosoma fluviale
GGATCTGACTTCAATAGAGGATCCATGCGTTTCAATTTAACTTCTCAGTTGAATTCAAGAATTAGTTTAAGAACCTATATGACAGTATCTAGAACTGTTGCTAATGGATTCTCTGCAACAGATAATTCGCCAACCCGCCATCAAGGTAAAAATGGAGTAGGTGCCATGGTATTAGCATCTCCTACAGTACCTGTTTATAATCCAGATGGTACTTATGGAAATCCTAGACCTTTCTCTTTCAGTGGAATCGATGTTGAAAATCCATTAGCATTTACTAAGGAATCATTAGATCGCAATACTGTGGTTCGTTTTCAAGGGGGTATGGATTTCAATATAAAATTAGCCGAGGGATTAGTCAACACAACCCGATTAGGAGGTGATTATTTTTCTGCGCGTGCGGATTTGTATTGGCCAATTGTGTTAGCCCAATTAAGTTCTGGGGTGGGTATAGGCCAATTAACTACCACAAGCTCGTTAAATGTGGTCGCTGAAGATTATTTGGAATACAAAAAGAAGTTTGGCGATTTAGAGTTTGAAGGTATTGTTGGGGGTTCTATCCAATCGGCACAACAAGACATCATCAATTTGTTAGGATCAAAATACATTTCAGATGATTTGAGAAATTATAGCTTTGCCGCTGCAGGATCTGTTTCAAAGCCGGTTACTGATATTATCACGAACCGCTTAGTTTCAGGTTTTTCAAGGGTACGGTTAAACTTTAAGGATCGTTATTTATTTACAGCCAGTATTCGTAGAGATGGGGCATCTGTATTTAGCAAGAATAAGAAATATGGTATTTTCCCTTCGGTAGGTATAGCATGGAAAGCATCTGAAGAGCCTTTCATGAAAGATGTAACGGCTATTTCTAACCTTAAAGTACGTGCAACTTGGGGACAGTCTGGAAATCCTGCGATTCAACCCTATCAATCTTTATTGATTGGAAACGTAATTAATACGGCACAGGGAGCTGGTTCTGGATTAGCGGTGGGATTATCTCCTACGTTGCCAAATGAAAATTTGACTTGGGAGACAACAACTCAAACTAACGCTGGTTTGGATTTCGGGTTCTTAAATGACAAATATCGAGTGACTTTAGATTATTATGTAAAGAACACAACCTCTTTATTAGCGACGGTCCAACTTCCTCCATCATCTGGGTATAACACGATTATTGACAACGTGGGTGAAGTGGAAAACAAAGGATTTGAATTGGAAATTGGTACTGATCTAATTGCGACCAAGGATCTTCGTTGGTCTATCGACGCCAACCTTTCCATCAACAAGAACAAGGTAGTTGCCACTAAAAACAATTTGCCATTTAGTTCAGGTAACTCTAGAATTACTCCTGGTGATCCATTATCTTCTTTTTACGGACCTAAATTTAATGGGTATGCCGCAGATGGAGAAATGGCCTTTATGGATGTGAATGCAGATGGAATCATTGATGGACGAGATAACATGTACATTGGTAATCCATATCCATCGACCATCATAGGTTTAAACACAAGCTTAAAATATAAGCGCTTTAATTTCATGATGACTTGGTCTAGTGTTCAAGGTAATAGCATTGATAATCAAATGTTATTTACAGCTGCTGCTCCTTCGCCAAGTTTTAATCGTTCAGCTGAAATTTATACATACTATCCAAAGCCAAAAGCCCTTAATATTCACAGAAGGTCTGATTTATTTATCGAAGACGGATCTTATATTCGTTTACGTAATATTCGTTTGGATTATCAACTGCCGATAAAAGATAAGAAATTTATCAAGTCAGCTAATCTTTATTTATCAGGTAATAATATAATTACTATAACCAATTACAAAGGATATGATCCTGAAGTGAATGTATTTAGTGGAAACTCACTCCAACAAGGGGTTGACAGTGGAGCATATCCAGGTTCTAAAACGGTTACTTTAGGTTTGACCGTCAACTTTTAATTCTATAAAATTTTAAATTATTCAGGTTATGAAAAAGATAAAAAACATACAAATAATTCCCATATTAATGATCATCATGATGGGATCCCTTTCAAGCTGTGAGAAATTTTTAGAAGAAATTCCTCCGGCTCGTTATCAAATTTCAACATTAAGCAAGCCTCTTTTGGATGCGTTTGTCATCGGAGCCTACGAGCCACTTTCACGTTCTCGTGGTCGACTCTGGGAATCTACTCTAACAAGAGATATTGAAGGTTTAGCTGAGTATTGCCAATTGCCTGCTGGGGGCGGAACCAATTATATGAACTATAATTTTGAGCCACAAAGAAATGATAATGCGGCTAGATGGACTACTTTCTATGAGGCTATTGGAAAATCAAATTTGATCATCAAAGCAATTGAAGATGATAAATCACTCGCTGAAAACATCAAATTACCTTATAAAGCAGAAGCATATTTTGTTCGTTCATTGTGCTATTGGTGGTTGACCCGTATGCATGGCAACGTTCCTTTACGTTTATCGCCAATCGAAAATTCAGATGGAACAGCCTTGCCATTAACAAGCTCCAATACGATCATCGATCAAATCACAAAAGATTTAGCCTTTTGTGAAGCTAATTTACCCAATAAAGTTCCTGAGGCTAATACAGGTAGAGCGACGAAAGGAAGTGCAAAAATGATGCTTGCTGACATATATTTATGGAGGAAAGATTATACCAACGCACGTTTGAAAGCAAAAGAGGTAATCGATAATAAAGCAACCTATGGCTATGATCTAGTTAAAACGTTAGAGACTTTATATTCGCCATCTGCGCCAACAAATTCTGAAGAAATTTTTGCGATTAAATTTTCACAACAGAAAGCCTTGGGGTCTTTCTTGCCTACATACGCATTTGAAGGCCGCGCCTTAGATGCTGGTCTTGCCGCTCGTGGGATTGCGGCTTTGATGTGCCGCAATGCTCCATTGATTAAAGACTGGAATAAAAAAGATTTACGTAGAAATTGGAATTTGATCGATACCATTACCCTCAAAGGGGTGAAAGTGAAAGCCAATTTGATCCCGGAAGCTTCCTTCATGTTTGGTAAATTCAGAGATGGTGCTGCACCTGAAGAAACAGCTGCTGGAAATGATTATTATTTATATCGTTTTGCTGAGGCCTATTTGATTTTTGCTGAATGTGAAAACCAATTAAATGGTCCAACACAAGCTGCTTATGACGCGGTAAACCAAGTTCGTAGAAGAGGATATGG
>CAMARL010000232.1 GCA_945860325.1 Spirosoma fluviale
GTACAGCCGGTACCTTCCCAAAATAATCATCTGTATAAACAAGGCCTTCCGCATCTTGCTTATATGGCGCGACGACCATCGTTTTTTCCGAAGCATTTAACATACTTAGGATCCAAATAGATAACATTCCATTGGTTTTATTCCATGGAATTTTTCCAGTATTGGTGATGGAATTAGCCGTTTCAAACCCAACCATCCTAACCTCATTGGACAGATTAATGCCGAGCAATTGGTCAATATTCTCTTTGCCCAATAACCGAACGTCCCGATCCACGCGCAGGTCCAAAGCGTTCCCTAGGTAATTTTCAACATGCATTTCCTTCGTGAATTTTGCCTCAGATTTAGTTGCGGAAACGAGTTGGAATGCCTCGGAATCTATTTCGGCCGGTACTTGCCAATTTTCAAACGTAAAATCTTGGCCCTTCTTAAAATAGATGGAAAATTGGCCCCCCTCCGGGCCCAACCAAAACCGTTCTTCTCCCCCGAATGCCGTCATATGTTTGGTCGTCTTTCGGGTAGCCAATAAATCATAATTAAGCCAACCAAAAGAAGTTCCATGGTCGCCTTCAGCGGTACTGGTCATCACACGACCTTGCAAATTAGGGGAAATAATGATTTTAGAATCACCTCTAGAATCCTCTAATACGAGAATTCCCGGCTCACTTTTTTGAAGAAATTCAAGATCAAAACCAAAAGTGCCTTTCGTTGAAGGAGTGTTTGTACAAGAAAAAGCCATAAATAAAAAACAGATTATATATTTCATGAGAATAATTTCAACTTAAAATTTCGCGATTTTATCTAATATTACGCTATATTTTTTGAGATAAATTGTAAATTACAACCTTACAAACCCTGTTGACATAAAAAATGATTAAAAAAATCACCCTTGGCATCATTGGCCTGCTGATCGTAATCCAATTTATCCCCCAAGAGAAAAATCTCTCGGATGATCAACTATTTGATATTTCAAAGAAATACGAAATCCCTGCCGACGTACAAGTTATCTTAAAAAATGCATGTAATGATTGTCACACCAATAAATCAACCTACCCTTGGTATAGTAATATTGAACCTGTAGGGTTTTGGTTGAATCACCACATCAATGACGGCAAAAAACATTTGAATTTCTCCACCTTTTTACAAAAATCGATCGCGGTTCAAAATCATAAATTAGAAGAGGTTGCCGAGCAAGTAGAGGAGAAAGAAATGCCAATGCATTCTTATACGTATTTAGGATTGCATGGGGATGCTAATTTAACAGACCAACAAAGAGAGGTTTTGATCAAATGGGCCAAATCACAAATGGCAATGTTGAAAGCGACTTACCCAGCGGATAGCTTAAAAATGAAGCCCCGGCCTAAATCTTAAATAATATTTATTAAAGTTTAATAAGTAGTCAGACATTTTAATCAAATAGACCAAATTAAGCATTTTGTCTACCTAAAATAATCAGCAAAACCCGATTGAAAAAAATGCCCCTAGAAAAATGAATTTCTAAAGGCATTTAATAAACGATTATAAAGACTATTGGCTACATCGAAGCCATGTCAATGACAAAGCGATACTTCACATCGGAATTTGAGATACGGGTATAGGCTTCATTAATATCCTTCATTTGAATCATCTCCACATCGGATAAAATATTATGTTCCGCACAGTAGTCCAACATTTCCTGCGTTTCAGCAATGCCGCCGACATTAGAACCTATGATGCTTCTACGCCTCGAAATTAATTTGGCACTGCCTAATTCATTGTCTTCCGGAGGAATTCCCACCAAAAGCATTTTACCTTCGACGGTCAATAAATCCAAAAATTTATTTAAATCATATTTAGCCGCTACCGTGTTCAATATAAAATCGAATTGGCCACGCAAAGCTTTCATTTGGTCCTTGTCGGTCGACAAAGCAAAATGATGAGCCCCTAACATTTTGGCATCATTTTCTTTAGAAGGCGAAGTACTTAACATCGTCACTTCCGCTCCCATCGACACTGCAAACTTAACCCCCATGTGGCCCAAACCACCCAGACCTAACACCGCCACTTTATGTCCTTTTCCTACACCAGCGTATTTTAAAGGAGAATACGTCGTGATTCCCGCACACAATAAAGGAGCCACGCGTTCTAGTTCTTTTGTAAAGGGGATGTGCAACGTAAACGCTTCATCCACTACATATTGAGTCGAATAACCTCCAAAAGTAGGCGTTACTCCATCCCGATAATATCCATTGTATGTGGGCGTAAACCCTTCATCACAATACTGCTCTTGGCCTTTTTTGCATGAGGGACATTCCCGACAAGAATCGATAAAAACTCCTACTCCCGCCATTTCGCCAACTTTAAATTGGGTTACCCCTGAACCGATTTGGCTGATTTTGCCTACAATCTCGTGGCCTGGAACAATGGGATACACGGAAGGTCCCCACTCAGAACGTGCCATGTGAATATCAGAATGGCAAACGCCACAATATAAAATGTCAATTAGAATATCTTTCTCACCTAATTCCCTACGTTCAAATTCGATAGGAGCAATAGAAGACGTGGCATTTAAGGCGCCATAGCCTGAAACTTGAATCATAAATATATATTTTTTAACCTAACTTAAAATGCACAAAAATGGTTTTTAAAAATCAGTGGCCGCCTGAACAAAATCCATATCTTTCATCCAAATATTCCGATAACGCACGTCATGTCCCTCAGCCTGAAGTTTCAGCCCTTGAGGAGAATCCGTGATCCCTTTTCCCCCATTATTTCCGCCGTCAATCCCCGAATTTATACCTCCCCAAACTTGGTTAATGATCTGATTTTTATGCACTTTCTTTCCATTAAAATACATCGTAACCATCGGCTTTTCAGATAACACACCGTCTTTAAATCGGGCCGCACGGAACTGAATGTCATATGCATTCCATTTCCCAATTCCGTTATAGGCATAATAAGGCGATGGGGTTTCATTAATTACCGCAGCCATTCCATGCTTCGTGGTATCGCCGTCTAAAACTTGAATTTCATATCTGTTTTGCAAATACACGCCTGAGTTTCCCCCTTTAGAAGGAATAAAGAATTCGATGTGTAACCTGAAATCGCGGAATTTTCTTTTAGTAACAATATCCGCTGAACCATATTTTCCGCCAGCTCCAGCAGGATCATTGGT
>CAMARL010000233.1 GCA_945860325.1 Spirosoma fluviale
CCTGGCGCCGGAAGAATGATTATCCGAAGAATGAACAAAGGTGGAAATCCTGCGGACGTTTTAATATTACGAGATAATGATTCCATCAACCCTAACAGGGGACCAAGAGGAAATTTCGAAATGCAGGGTCATCCCCCATTTGGCAAAATTATGGAAGGAAGAAAAAGAATAAGAGGTACGATGGCATTTGGAAGAATGGGCGGCAAAAATAAAATGGAATTTGAGAATCAAAAAAATGGCTCGAAAACGATTATTGGTTTAATTTCCTACCCAAATAAACCCTTCAACGGAAAATTAAATGTTCGCTTTAAGGCACCTGAAAAGGGAAATGTAACTATTTCGGTGACTGATGTGAATGGAAAAGAAATTGCTTCTGAACAAATAAAGGACTTTTCTGGTTTATACCTTGGACAGATCGATGTAAAGAAATCCGGTGCGGGTGTATATTTTGTCCGAGTGACTCAATCTAACGATGGGGCGGTACGTAGAGTTCAAGTAGATTAATATTCAATTCGCTTAATTTTAAAATTAAAACGTCGGGAAAACCCCGACGTTTTTTTATTTAATAGGTACCCACAAAATAGCATCTGCAGGAACTAATCCATTGGCTCCTTTTGTATATAAAATAACCTCCGGTTTCACTTGCATCTTGAAATTAAAATTGCCCAGCAAAACCCATTCTCCTTTCAAATTACTTTTAGATCCATCCAATTTAATTTGAATCGCAGATTTTTTTGATCCTTCCTTAATATCCCAATTAAAAATGGTACTATTTTGTTCCAAGTTTGGCAAATAAAAATACAGGGTATACTTTCCACTCAATGGGTCCGGCGATTTGAAAACGACTTTCGAATCCTCATTGTTTGTTGGGTTTGTTAATAACAAAGAAGATCCATAACAGCCTTTTTTATTAACCTCCTTCGTCCAATTTCCACTTTTAGTCACTAGGGCAATTTGCGCATCATCGACTAAAATTTCCGGCTTGCTTCCGTCCAACAATGGATTTTGATTTAAAATTTGTTGGATATCGCTGACCTTAACTTCTTGAACAGCCCCAGCATTTTTAATGGCTTGAACAGCGGCAACAGCGGCGGTTTGGCCTAATACCATAAATACCGGCTCCATCCGAATGGAACCATAGGCAATGTGACTGGCGGATAAGCAAACGGGGACAATCAAATTGGTACATTCAGCACGTTTAGGAACTAAAGCGCCGTATCCGATGGGGTAAGGACCAAATCCACCTGCCTGCACATCACCCTCATTTTTGACCATATCCACCCCATTAATTTTGACAACAAGGCGTTGGCAATTATGTGAATCCATGGTATACGCTGCCATACCAATTGGATTCTTGGCAATAGTCCTTCCTTCACAATGTGCCTGAGTCATGACTTCCTCGCCAATCATTCGCCGAGCTTCGCGAACATACATTTGCGGCGACCAATTACCATTGTTTATGTATTCGTCTTTGGGGTAGCCGTAGGTCAACATCTCCTTTCTTAAATGCATAGGGACCCTTGGGTCATGCCCTAAAAAATACAGAAATGATTGATTATATAATTGATGCTTCAAAAAAATCTGCTTACGCCTTTCTGGAGAAGCCTCAGCAAAATCATCGCTCTCCCCAATCATATCAGTGGAAAATGGCCCTGAATTATTAATGTCCGTTTTGCGGTGAGGCATCGGCTGCAAATGCATTAATAACCAATTTAATTCGTGCGGCTTTTTCACTTCGATGTACCTTAATAAAAGCTCAAACTGAGTTGAATCGTACCCTAAGGGCCTTGTAATGGGGATTTGATTTTCTACACTATCGGTCAGGCAAATTCGGAAATTATAGGCCTGTGTATGTGAATCACCTGAACCTTTAGCGACTAATGGCTGAGGGCTAATTCCCCAAAGCAAGCCACTCGATGGATTTCCTTTCAATCGATATGGATCCACAAAATCAGGAAATTGATGTTTATCTAACAACTGAACCCCGTTCCAAGTCTCCCCGTAGGTTCGATTGGATTCGCGGCCCACGGTATAGCTAACTCCCGCCATCGCCATCAAATCGCCTTCATACGTACAATCGATGAATTGTTTTCCTCGAACTATTTTGATGCCCGAGGGAGTCTGAATTTCCAAAGTGCGAATGACTGTCCCTTTTTTAACCACTTTTTTCAAAACTGATTGATACCAAACATGTAATTTTACCGCTTTGACATAATCTTCAAAAATGGAGCGAGCAACACTAGGCTCAAAAGTCCATTTTTCAAAAGACCCATATCGTTTCCCTATTCGACGGTAATAATCCCGAGCCAAACCCGTTACGGCAAATTTATTTCCAATATCAGTAAAGCCCAATCCCCCAGAAGTTAGGCCACCTAGGTGATTTGAGGATTCAATGACTAGTGTTTTTTTGCCCAATTTCTGAGCCGAATAACCCGCAATGACCCCAGCAGATGTCGCACCATAAATGACCACATCATAGTCGACAACGGGCGTCGATTGAGCAAAAAGCGAAGAAAAAGAAGTAAGAACAATTAGCAAACCCAATAAGCCTTTTTTACTTTCTGAAATGGCATGTTTCACTGCGCGGGCCGTTAAGGCCATAAATGTTAGGGAAGGGTTTTGATTGCCGACGGTCGTCATACAGGCGCCATCCGTCACAAAAACATTTTTACATGCGTGCATTTGATTGTATTTATTTAACATGGAGGTTTTGGGATCCTTTCCCATTCTGACGCCCCCCATTTCATGAATATCTAAGCCCGGATTTTGATGCGTATCCCAGGTCGAAATATTTTTTCCACCTGATATATCTAACATCTCTTTGGCTTGTTGGTGAAAATCTGTAAACATTTTAACATCATTTTCCGTGTATCCGATGGAAGTAACTAATTGAGGTATTCCCCACGCGTCTTTTTTAAGAGGGTCTAATTTGACATGATTTTCAAATATCGGTACGGTCTCCCCTTGCATCATCATAAAAATATGCCAAGGTCCTGGCTTTGTAACTTTTTCTTTATAATCTTCCCCAAAACTTAATCCAGATTGATCCCGATTCCAGCCGCCTCTAGCCGCTGAAAATGCAACCATATATCCCCCTAAAAAATCAGTATCCCGTTGGTGTAAGTT
>CAMARL010000234.1 GCA_945860325.1 Spirosoma fluviale
TCACGAACCGTTCCCCACTGGCGCTCAGTCAGGTAAGGTCCCCATTTTTTCCAACCTTTATTATCGTTCCTTAATGAAAGTCTCCCGCGCTCAGCGCCAATTTCAGACATATAAATTTGATTAATAAATGGATCTATAAATGCTTGATACAAATATATTGAATTTGTCCAAATATGAACATGAAGGCCTTTTTAATTACATAGATTCCCAAAATTTTGCTAATTTTACTGAGTTGGCATAAATTGCCAACAGCAATACATTTCCTAATTTAATGATTGCCATAAAATCCATTCAAATAATTTAATACCCGTCAAATAAATCAACTCATCTAATGAAAAAACTAATTCTATTCATAAGCCTAATTTCATTTTTTTCATGCCAAAAGGAGAAAAATGCTGCACAGAAAAACCCCCAGCTTGATAAAATCATTTCGGAATATTACGAGGACCAATTAAAATTAAGTCCAATCTCTGCGACGTTTAATGGAGATAATCGGTATAACGATTTATTAAATATTGACTTTACAGATAGCCACAGAGCATTAGTGAAAAGTATTTTAGAGAAATATCAAAAATCTTTACAAGAAATTAATCGTGAAAGTTTAAATACGAATGACCAATTAACCTATGACTTAATTGAAAGAGATGTCAAATTGGGAATGGAAGGACTGAGCTTCCCCGAAAACCTCATCCCATTAAATCAATTTTATGGCTTTCATTTGACATTCGCACAATTGGGAAGTGGCTCTGTCATCCAACCCTTTGTGACCGTCAAAGATTATGACAACTGGTCTAAAAGAATGCTTAAGGGTGCGGCATATTTAGATAGCTCCATCATCTATTTCAGAAAAGGAATGGCCGCTGGCCATGTTTTACCTAAGGCTTTAATCGTGAAAATCATCCCTCAGCTCGACGCATTTAATGTGAAAGATATAAAGGAAAGTTCATTTTATGGACCTATAAAAAATTTACCAAAAAGCTTTAGTGAAGCAGACAAGAAAAGGATTACCGAATTATACACAAATAACATTCAGCAAATTATTCTTCCTGCCTACAGCCGTTTGGCTACTTTCATGAAGGAAGAATACTTACCCAAAGGAAGGCTAAGTTCGGGGATCAGCGATACCCCAAATGGCAAAGCGTACTATCAATATTTAATTCGCACAATGACCACAACGGATAAATCGGCAGATGAGATTTATCAAACGGGCCTTTCTGAAGTCAAGCGAATTAAAACCGAAATGGAGAAAACAAAAGATGCTGTAGGATTTAGAGGTGACTTGAAAGCCTTTTTTGAATACATGCGAACGGACCCTAAATTCACTCCTTTTAAAGATCCTGCAGAAGTAATGGCGGCCTTTGAAACGATTCATAAAAAAATGGAGCCTAGACTTAAAACGATGTTTGGACGTGTTCCTAAATCACCTTTTGAAATTCGTCAAACAGAAGCTTTTCGTGCTGCCTCAGCCTCAGCTGAATATTTTGCTGGCTCTGAAGATGGAAAAAGGCCCGGGATTTTTTATGTTCCTATTACGAATGCAAAGACATTTAACTTGACGAGTGGCATGGAAAGTCTTTTTTTACATGAAGCCATCCCGGGACATCATTATCAAATTAGTTTGCAACAAGAAAATGGGGATTTGCCTAAATTTAGACGTTTTGGCGGAAACTCAGCTTATGCGGAAGGTTGGGCTTTATACACCGAAAGCTTAGGGAAGGAATTGGGTTTGTATACAGATCCATATCAGTACATGGGCGCTTTGGGGGATGAAATGCACCGCGCCATTCGCTTAGTGGTGGATGCTGGAATGCATTCCAAAAATATGACTCGAGAAGAGGCCATTAAATTTATGATGGACAATGAACCTCTGAACGAAGAAGGAACGGTCGCTGAAATAGAAAGATATATGGCCATCCCAGCACAAGCCTTAAGTTATAAAATAGGGGCGCTGAAAATCAAAGAAATTAGAGAACGTCTGTCGAAGCAATTAGGTGCCAAGTTTAAAATCGCTGACTTCCATGATGAACTTCTAAAGGATGGAAATATGCCATTAGAGGTTTTGGAGAAGAAAATGGACCAATGGGCTAATGGCTTATAAAATAAAACTCAAATATTGTCAAAAAAATAAGGCTTGAAACTCAGCACTGATTTTCCTATTCCCATCGCTAAACATAAGCTAAGGCCCAACAGTCGGGTATTGTGTATGGGATCCTGTTTTGCGGAAAATATGGGGAAAAGGTTGGATGATTTATCATTGACATTGCTCAATCAGCCCTACGGTACACAATTTAATCCCATTCGGATATTGAAAGCATTAGCGTTTGAAACGCTCAAAGCCACAGACGTATACACCGAAGGAGATTTTTTTTTACATCCTGATTTTCATTCGGATTTCATCAATCAAAATCCGGAAAGTTTATTGGCCGAAATTCTGGTAAAGCAAGAAGAAACCAAGGCATTTTTGAATCAGGCAGATACGTTGTTGTTGACTTTTGGGACTGCCTATTTTTATCACGACAATATACTCAACAGACCGATCGCAAATTGCCATAAACAAGCGAGTCAACGATTTGACAAACACATGAATGAGGTTTCTGAAATTACAGAGGCCTATCGTGCATTTATAAAGAGTCATCCCAACATCCACCTCATCTTGACCGTTTCACCCGTGAGGCATACCCGTGATGGCATGATGGAAAATTCAGTGTCGAAAGCAACACTCCGGTTAGCAGCACATGAAATTGCGCATGAATTTCCTAGTCAAGTCACTTATTTTCCTGCTTTTGAGATCATGATGGACGAGCTGAGGGATTATCGTTTTTATGAAAAAGATTTAATTCATCCGAATGAAATGGCTGTGGATTATATTTGGGAGAAATTCAAAGAGACTTATTTTTCAAGCGAATTAGTGGAAGTAGAAATCGCATGGGGGCGTGTAATTGCAACGCTATCTCACCGGCCACATCCAACAAAAAAACATTTACATATTGCTGCCTTAGAAAAATTACAGGGGGAGTTGACAAGCCAATTTCCTACTATCGATTATTCGAAGTTAGCTGAAAAATTAGCTGCTGAAATTTTATCATTAAAAGCGTCATTGGGCTCAAAATAAACGGTAAAAA
>CAMARL010000235.1 GCA_945860325.1 Spirosoma fluviale
CCCTTAGCGGCAACCGCCGTGTCTCCTGAATTTTTAATTGTAAATTCAGGTGAAAGGGTTTCTTTGACGTAAGAAAAATCTGCTTTAGCAAACAGAGTCAAATTATTATACATTGTTTTCGCCTTATCATCTCTCTCGGTGAAAGTTCCACTTAAAGGATTTTGATCGGCTGATTTACTAGAATCTGCAGCGTCTTTGCATGAAAGTAAAGAGGCTGAAACAAGAATGGTTAAAATGATTTTTTTCATAATTTTTATTGGTTGAACTTTAGTTAAAATAAACACCCGTTTTTTAAAGTGGGGTCTGGACTCCACATATTAACATGTTTTTAATTAAAAAAGGAATCACATAAAGAAGAGACACCATTTTCAGAGATCTCTTCTCTATTTTATCATAAAAAATACTTTTTTGAACCATTAGAGATGCTTTCGTCCTCCCAGCTTTTGCAAACACATTTGTTGCAAGTTCTTGCTAGGTATATAATATCTGTCCGTTTACCTATTTGCCCCGCCTAACGTTCATGCCAAAAGTTGTTTCAACTGAATTGAACCACTCTTCATCAGTTTGGGCATTAAAGTCAACCCATTGTTCATCTGTCAAAGATGCCCGCCATCCTAAAAACGGAAGTGCTGTGGGACCAACGGGGTGTCTTAATTGCCAAGTATCTCCATTGGCTATTTCAAACATTAGATCAGCTACCATGGAAGGAGGCGTAGGCTGTTTAAGCGATTCTTCGAACATAGCTCCAAAACGAAGTACCTGTGGATATTTAGAATGGCTATCCACAGTAATGTCTTGTGCCATTTTTGTATCGATAATACCTGGTTCTATTAACGATACCCTGATATTAAATGGTTTCACTTCTCCTGCTAAAGATTCAATAAGTGCTTCCAGAGCAAACTTGCTGGCGCAATAAGCACTTAAAGGGGTATTTGCAATTTTTCCTGCGACTGAACCAACATTAATAATGCAACCATTTTTATTTTCTCTCATTTGAGGTAGCACTGCCTGAATGCATCGGATTACACCAAAATAATTGGTCTCCATTATAGCTTTAAAATCACTCATTGGCAATTCTTCGATTGAACCATGACGCTCAATGCCTGCATTATTTACCAATACATCTATGATTCCATGCTCCTCAATAATACTTTGAATGCAATGCTTAACTGATTCATCCGAATCAACATCCATTTTATATATAATAACATTTAATGATTCGTCGGTGATTTGTTTTTGTAAAGTTGACGCAGCTTCAAGATTTCTCATCGTTGCAAAAACCTTATAGCCTCCTCGAGCAAAAGAAAGGGCTGTCTCAAAACCAATACCCTTACTTGTTCCTGTAATTAAAACTGATTTCATATTTCATAATTAAATATTGCCTACTTAAATAGGGTTTCGGCTTTCCCTTTTTTGATATTAGTTAATTTCAAAAATTCATGAATACCTATTGGCCAAGTTTGGCAAAATCTTTGATGTCATAAATGGCATTTTCCCACATGAAGAATTTACTTTGAAAGCCAATGCATGATATTCAGGGCAAATTGTTTCAAATCATATTCTGGCATTTGCATCCCCACCTTCACCTTATCTTTTGAAAAAAGCATAGCTATAAATATCTCCGTATCTGAAAGAACGACCAACTTACCTTTGCCTACTTTCCCCGCCAAACCTACGGAAGATCCCTGTTCAACAGGCGTAAAAACTCCAGCATTTCCCATTTGCGCGGCACTAGATGTAGGTAAAAGATTCGTATAGTCCTTCCCTTTAAAAGCACTTCCCGTAATCATAACAATATGATTGATTTCCTCACTCGCATTGCGTCCCTTTAAGATGGGATGATCACCCGTAAGCATGCCATTTTCCTTCGAATAATGGATTACATTTTTGCCAAATTTCTTATCCTGGTACAATGTATCAGCTATAGTTCCGTAACTCGCCGTGATGCCGAACTTATTTAATAAGGATTCCATCGCATTAATAAAAGGAGACTTTTCTGCTAAAATCAAAAGTGAGCCACCTTTGTTTACATAATTGTAAATATGATCTATTTCTTCCTTCGAATATGCCTTCATATCCCCCAGCTCTCTTTTCGTTCCGTAATCAAATGGAAAAGCAGCATCCAGTACAACTATACCATAGGTAGAAAGGTGTTTTTTCGAAATTGGCAACGAATCTATTTGTGGATTATATCCATCAGACTTGACTAAGTCAAAAAATGGATTCATTAAACTTTTTTGTACGAAAAAATTATGATGACCGCCATCAATTAAAACTTTAGGGCCACTATTGTTTTTATAGAATGGTTGTAAGACCTTAGAATCAAACGAAGGATCGTTTATCATTTGCGCCTGAAGGCAATAGCTTGAAAATAGAAATGTTAAGAGTAATATTTTTTTCATCGTTTTAAATTTAAATTTAGATTTATTTTTAAAATTATAAATTTCTTTAAGAAACCAAAAATAAATTTAAAACTTTAATGCACATTTAATACACATAAAAAAGAGCAATTGTGTTTAAATCCAAAGCAGCAAATAAGCGAGCACAATAAACTGATTTTAAACCACTTGAACCGAATAAAATAATCCAATATTATTTAATTATAAAGTTTAGGTTTCGTCTTGAACGAATTAAGATCTAATAGTGAACTGAAAGAGTCGGCCTTTGGGACCACCAGAATCCACCTCAAAAGGGTGGATTCTTTTATTTTACAGGGTTGGTAGCAAAACAGGTAGCACGAGAGGAAGATTTGAACCTGCCTGCTCTCCGGAGGAAAGCTCCCGTCCAAACACTTAAATAATTTGGTTTGCCATAGTAAATTTTTATATAACACGCTGCGTGAGGAAAACGCCACCTCAAATCGTATAAAATCGGTCAATTTCGGTTTTCCAAAAACATAACTAACTACAAATCAACGCCTTCATTTTCTAAAAAAAACTTTATCACCACCACTTTGGTATTCACTCATTTTCCACTTACCATCTAGCTTTTTATAAGTGCCTATAGATGAGCCTGAAAATAATTTTTCGTATTTTGCATTATATCTTGAGTAATAAAATTCAGCAATTACAAGTTCATT
>CAMARL010000236.1 GCA_945860325.1 Spirosoma fluviale
ATGGGTTCTCTAAATTCTACCGTTAAATTCGTATTCCGCTTTTTCATCAACAAGCCTTTTTTATCAAAGGCCCTTCTAAATCCATTAATTCGCACAGGTACGACCAATGGATTTTCGCCCTTAATTAAATGAGCCGTCCCTTTTCTCAAGGGCGCAAAAGCGCGTGTCGTTCCCTGAGGAAAACTAACCACCCAACCACATTTTAAGCCTTTTCCTATTTTGGCTACGGCCTCCAAATCCACTTCCCGTTTAACATCTTCTCCATTTGCCCTCCATGAACGATTGACTAAAATAGCTCCGGCCTGTGCAAAAATTCTTGGCAACAAGCCATCGTCTTTCATCGTTTCTGCTGCTGCGACATAAAACAAATTAGACCTCGGAGCCAATAAATAAATGGGGTAATTAATGGAATTTTTAATGCCCCATTTGACCGAAAAAAAGATATGATACAAACAAATCACATCCATAAAATAAGTCTGGTGATTAGGTAAAAAGAGGATTCCATTTTCGGGAAGTTCATCCAAATATTCGGTGCCCTTAATAATGGTCTTATTATAAAAACGCAAACGGCTATAGGTCAAAAAACCCATGACTATCATGGTAATACGCTTGAAAACGATCGGGTTGCCGAAAGGATCCCTTTCGCCTATGCCCAAGGTATCCATAAATTGAAATAATTTTGTCAGTTTGGATGCCATATTTATGGGTTAAAATCCGCCTTGTTTTGTTTTCGGTTTTGTCGACTTAGGTGCTTCTTTCACAGGGGCTTGCTTTTTTGTAGTTCCCGCTTTTTTCGTTACGCTTGTTTGTCTGTAGTATAACAAAAACCGTTTCAAAAAAGTCTCTTTTTCGTCTGCCGCCGCTTCCACTACCCGCACAATATCTTTGTCTTTTTTGTCTCCTTTTTCATTTTTAACCGCTTCGCGAATGGCCGCCAAAAATTGATTGTCGGAAGAAAACACCCCTAATTCACCATTAAAGTACGCAAAATAATACCAAAGATCTTCCGATAATTCCCAATACCCATAAAACTCTTCCTTGCTTGGCTTCTTTATAACCTCCATATATCCTTTTATCGTACTGTTAATGTCCACAGGTCCCACATTAACTAAAGGCAATCCACCCAAGGTATAAAATGAACTTGTATTCGCCGACCAGGCCCAATGTACTTTCGAAAAGTTTATATTTTTAGCAAATTCGGGAGCCACTTTGTCCAACGCCAAATGAGCCTGATCCATTTTCGTCCGAATAGGATCAACCAACGGTTTTTTCAATAAAAACTCCACTCTTTTTAGGTATTCGTCTCGGTCCTCTGGCTCATCGGCCGACGTAGAAATATAGCCTTCATCCAAATTGTATTTAACAATCCGATCTCCCATTACTTTTAAAACGGTGGCCGGAATGGGGTATTGGATGCTTAGCCAAGCTTCTATTCGTGGGCTTAACGTATCAGTAGATAGATTAATTTTACCAAAAGACTTAATCCCTTCATTTCCCGTAAATAGCTGAACGGGACCATTGGCTTCCATCCTTTTCTGGTCAATAAATAGTCTCAATTCGCTTGATTTACCTTTGACTTCATATGATTCTTTTCCCTCATTCACTTCCCCCTCTACGGAAAAAAGCACGGGGTCTAATTCATCTGAAAACGGTCCTAGAAAAGTGGGGTACAATTTATTATCGGCATTGATAAAAATTCCCGCCGTAACAGGTCTGCCCGCCTCATCTCGCAGATTAGCATCTAAACGCAAATTGGCCGATTCGCCTTTCGCATTTTCAAATGGAATCCATGCCGAACGGAAATTTTTCAAACCAATCAAAGGCCGAATAAATCCCTTTAGTTTTAAGAATGGCACTTTTGAAACCACATTAACTTCCCCTTTATATTGCTGATGTTCACTGAGCAAAATGGGAGACTTTTCAGGAATTAGGCCTTCAGCTTGAACCCATTGTAAAGGTTCAGAGGTCGTAGATTTAGTTTTACCTTGAGTAGGAGCAGGTTTCTCAATTTTTAAGAATTCAAAGTTCTTTATCGGTATAGCCACGGTGTCCCCATCGCTACGGGGCAACAGATAATTAGCCTCTCCCTTCCAGGCATCTGAATTAGCTTCAATGACACGCAAATCCGATAATTTATGGAGATTATTCAAAGGGTCCAACAAAGCCCTTGCCCCAGAAAATGGTTTAAATTGGCCATCCTTTTGAATCGCAAATAAGCCTTTCGACGGAAATACAAAAGCCGCACCGATGGCCACATGCTGAACGCCCCCTAATTGTAGGAATTGGGCTTTTAAATCATATTCGGCTGAAAAAGCCTTAATTGACCCCTGCGTTTCTTGGTCTGCGCTGGTTAAATTTCGATTTTTCAGGATCATCGACGTGCTGTCTAAAGACGTGCTTGTGCTGTCCTCAAGCCAACGAGAGAGCTCGAAGCCAGATTTGCCAAACATCTTAAATCGTTCTGCTTTCAGATCCCAAAGTGCTTCCGTCAAAATACTTTGATAAGCAATGTATGGGAAAATAATCGGGCTTTCTTCTCGGCTCGAAAGCGTTTCACTGCTCGGTTTGATCGAAACTTTTTGGGTCAATAAATTAGCCTCCGCTGTAATTGATTTGGTGAAAATGGCAGGCTTAAAAGAAGACATCTGCCTTCCTATGCGCATTTCACTTTGATTCGTTTGCCAAAGAGAAAA
The DNA here is from genome assembly GCA_945860325.1 of Spirosoma fluviale. GTDB lineage: Bacteria > Bacteroidota > Bacteroidia > Cytophagales > Spirosomataceae > Aquirufa > Aquirufa fluvialis_C. Next base: position 2,694 of record CAMARL010000236.1, read on the forward strand.
GGCTAAATTAAAATGATTGGAGACAAAAACCCCATCTCCAAAAACAAGTTTTCCCCGGGCAAAAACCTTTTTATTATGCACGCCCATTTGCCCATCCAAGCGAACTTGGTTTTGATAAAATGCAATCTGATTTTTTATGGGTTTCACCCAAAGGCTGTCTTGACTCGGGCGCCAACTTAAATTATGAGCGGCCCATTTGGTCTCTGGAAATATATTTTTTCCTTGATAATTGGATGCGATTTTCCCCTCTATCCCAGAAGATATTAAAGAATCGGGGTAAAAGTAGGTCGACTTCTGATTAGAACTAAGGCTTAATATCTGCAAACTTCCGGAAGCGTGTAAGCCTAATTTATCCATCAGCAATGGCTCAGACATGATGTATTT
>CAMARL010000237.1 GCA_945860325.1 Spirosoma fluviale
TGTGGCATTTTGGCTAAATCCGTAACAAAAATTTCATTTGAAATTGTTTTTCCCAACGTAATGGGTAAATCATAGGTAGACTTCTGAAACTTTTCAGAACCAATAACGGCCCGAACTGGAACCATCTCTCTATGCTTATTGGCGACCTCAATCCCAATCGTACCTTTTCCAGGCATTTGGCCAATTATCCGAACCCCCATAGCCGCTAAAGAAAGTGATAAATCATCTTCCAAAGAAGTTATTTTACTTACACGAACACCCGCTTTTGGAATAATCTCATATAGAGTAACCGTAGGCCCAATCGTAGCCTCTATCTTCTGAATACCAATGCCATAATTCAATAAAGTCTCTACAATCTTCTCCTTATTCTCCTTCAACTCATCCATCGTCACTTGAGTCGTTTGGTTTTTCTGATCATATTCCTTCAATAAATCCAAGGTAGGATAAACGTATTTAGGTAAATCGGCCGTAGGGTCATATAAACCAAATTGCTGAACCAAATCATTTGCCTTAAGCTCCTGTCCCGCTAAGCTAGAATCTTCCACTTCCTCCACAGAAGTTTCGTCAACAGCCACTTTATAGGTAAACGATAAATCATCATCAGTAGCCACCTCTTCGGGTTGCAATGTTTCCTCTAAGTTAATATCATCCACTCCTTTTTCAGGAGGAACAATCGGCCGAAAAACCTCTAAATCTTCATTGTCCTCATGAATACTAGGCCCATCTTCATCGATAAAATCATCTGCAAATTCTGTAGGCAACCCATCAGCCAAATCTCCAGAAGCATTTGCTTGCGACAATCCTGATCCTGCCTTTGAAGACTTAGGGTTCAATTGATAAAATATAACGAGGAAGACAAAGCCAACAAACATGATCAGAAATACAGAAAGGTACCCGATGAGTTGGTTCAGCTTTTCATTGATAAAAAAGCCTACTCCCCCACCCAAAGAATGAGGCAAATCCAATTGAAAAACCAAAAACCCTGCCACTAAACTCCCCCAAATGATGTAAAATAAGACTTGCCAAGAAAGGCGATCTAAGGGGTATAATTCACGCTTAAAACCCAATTTTAAGGCTGATAAATAAAAGAGAGGAATTAGTAAAAACGAAGACCAACCAAAAGTCCTAAATAAAAAGAAATGCGCAATTTTAGCTCCTAATAAGCCCGCAAAATTCTTGACGGGGATATCAGATCCATTTAACACGTCGATTGAACCCTGCTCTAATTCACTTTGATCAGCGACGCCAACAAAAAAATTAGACGCAAATGCGACCAACAACAAAGTGCCAATCCCAAACAAAAAAGCTGCAAAAATAATTCGAAAGCGGAAGAAACCTGGAACAGAAGCACCGTCCTTTTTAGCTCCCTTCTCAAAATTAATTTGAAGCGTGTTTGATGTATTAACGATCTTTTTGGCCATAAATAAAAAAGTGTTTTAATCTATAAATTTCGACTTTTTGATTTGATTTACAAAATCATTTTACAAACCATTTTTTAGGACTGCCTGATTGATTTTTTTTATCAAGCCCGGCCCTTCATACACAAACCCTGAATAGAGTTGAAGTAAACATGCCCCAGCTTTCAATTTTTCAATCGCATCTTCCGCAGAATGAATACCACCCACACCTATAATAGGGATTTTGCCTTTCGACTTATCATGTAGATAGGCAATCACCTCGGTAGACCTTTCTCGCAATGGCCGACCGCTTAAGCCGCCCATCTCATTAGATAATTTGGCCGAAGACTTCAACCCTTCCCTTAAAATTGTTGTGTTTGTGGCAATGATTCCCGCTAAATTAGTTTCCAATACAATCTCAATGACATCATCTAATTGCTCATTGGTTAAATCTGGGGCAATTTTCAATAAGATTGGTTTAGGTTTTTGCTTACTTTGATTCAATTTTTGCAACCTCATTAACAACTTTTTCAAGGGCTCTTTTTCTTGCAAAGCCCTTAAATTGGGTGTATTGGGTGAACTTACATTGACAGCAAAATAATCCACATCGTTGAACAAAGTTTCAAAGCACAAGCAATAATCCTCTTCCGCCTCTTCATTTGGAGTAACTTTATTTTTACCTAGGTTACCGCCAACAATCACTTTCGAATTTCTTGCGGCCAAACGCTTTTGCATGGCAAACATGCCGTCATTATTAAATCCCATCCGATTAATCAAAGCCTCATCTTCTGGCAAACGGAAAAGTCGGGGCATAGGATTACCAGCTTGCGCCTTAGGAGTAACAGTTCCCACTTCAATAAATCCAAATCCAAGATTTGCATAATCATCCACCGAATAAGCATTCTTATCAAATCCCGCCGCTAAGCCAACCGGGTTTTCAAATCTTAAACCAAATACCTCCCGCGCTAAATCTTTATGTTTAAACCCATAGACCCAATTGAAAATCAAAGAAACACCCGGAACTTTCATGATCAAACGCAAACCATGGGCAACTATATAATGAGCAAGCTCTGGATTAACTAAGAATAAGAGAGGTTTAAGAATATTTTGATAAAACATAGATTCTTTAAATAATAAAACGATGTAAAAATACAACATTTGGCCAAATTTATGGGAATAAAACAAGGATAAAATGTAGATTTAATGGCGTTCATTAAAATAAATTCATTGCTTGATGCTAGTCTCAAAAAAAACAATAATTTTAACCATTCTTCGGATAATCAAGCATTTAATAAAAATTAAAGCCTATGCTAAGTCGAGTTGCTAACTCCATTTATTGGATGAATCGTTACATTGAAAGAGCGGATAATTACGCGCGGTTCATCTCCGTTAATTTCAATTTAGCCTTGGACCTTCCGCCCAATGTGCCAGAGCAATGGGAGCCCTTGATTGTAGCTACTGCCGATCACTTCAATTTTTTCGAGCATTATCCCGTGGCCAATCGTGAAAATGTATTGCATTTTATGACTTTTGACGTGGACAACCCCAACTCCATTTTATCTTGTTTATACAGTGCGCGTGAAAATGCACGCACCATTCGAGAAAGCATTTCAAAAGAAATGTGGGAATATGTCAATCAAATTTATTGGAAAGTAAAGGATCGAGT
>CAMARL010000238.1 GCA_945860325.1 Spirosoma fluviale
AGTAATAGCACAAATGCTGGTAAAAAATGCAAATAGTCCCAGCCCCTGATTCTTGCATCTCCTCCGTTCAGCGTAGTTCTAAAATAAAAGTATAAGATAGGGCCCGAAAGTGCATAAAGGGGCATCGTATTGATAAATAAAATAGCCACCAAAAAAGGCGATTTCGAGTATACAATGGAGTGACTTCCTAAGCCATAAATACTATTAATTAGAAAAAAAATGATTAGATATATGTTAGCCCGATTGGTTTTATTTAAGAAAAATAATAAAACAAAGGATATGATACATGCTGCATTTGAAATGCTTAATAACATAGGCTGATTTTTTTAGTAGTTAGGGTTTCTAAATATTGCGAAACATTATTGGTTAACCAAAATATAATATGATTTAAATCATGTTATTGGCCAACATTAAAAATCTCAGCATAGCGAATTAGGGACTTTAATACGCCCCAATTACGTCAATCCATTAAATTAAAGGCTATTCACAAAATTTTGAATACCTCTATTAATTTCTCTCGACAATTTGTTGGTCTGCAATTAACTGCTTCTTAAGAATTTCATAAGGAAGCTTTTGTGGGCTCGTCTTATGTTCGATAGAAAGCACTGCGGCAGTGGCGGCCGACTGGCCTAAAATCATAAAAACAGGTTCCATTCGAATCGATCCGTAGGCAATGTGGGTACTGGACATGCAAACGGGGACCAACAAATTAGCACACTCATTTTCTTTGGGGATAATCGACCCATAGGCAATCGAGTAAGGCTTTAATGGGGCTACGCCGATGTCCCCTTCGTTTTGAACAAAACCCTCTTTAGTCACAAACCGCTGTGCATTATGTGCGTCCAATGCATAAGATCCCATTCCTACTGGATTTGGCACCTGCGTTTTTCCTAAGGCATCCGCTTCTTTCATGATGAATTCGCCGCGCATACGACGCGCTTCGCGGACGTAAATTTGATGTGGCCAACCGCCATTTTGGACAAATTCATCCTTCGCTAAACCCCATGTTTTCATCTTTTCTTGGACTTCCGTAGGAACGCGCGAATCGTTTTGCAAAAAGTACATCAAGCCCTTTTGGTATAATTGATGCTCCTTTAAAATCTGAGCTCTTCTGGCATAGGAGGCTTCTGGATAGTCATAATTTTTGCCAAGAAAATCCGTGCTGAAAGGACCGTGATTATTGGTATCCGTTTTTCTATTGGGGATGAAATCAAATTTGTCAAAAGTTTCGCGCCAACCGCTTGCAAAAACGCGTGCATATAGTTCATAACGTGCAGGATCGTAGCCCACTGGTTTGGCAAAAGGAATGCGGTTGTCGGGGTGATTGCTCAAACACATGCGGTAGCAATACGCCTGAATTTTATGATCGCCTGAGCCGTTGATCCCGGGAGATTCAGACGATATTTCGGGCAACAATCCACTGCTCGGATCTCCTATAATTTTATAGGGACTAATTTTCGATTTGAAATAATGGCCATGTTGGAATACACCTACTTGGACGCCATTCCATTGTTCCCCGAACATCGAATTAGCCTCACGCCCGACATGAAAATTGACCCCAGCCAAAGCCATCAAATCGCCTTCATACGTAGCGTCAATGAACATTTTTCCTTGATACGTTTTTCCAGAAAGCATTCGGATCGACTGAATTTTTCCATCCTTCTTTTTGATGCCTTTTGAGCTTCGGTCTAGCCATTCATTTCTGAAAATTTGAATCCCAAATTCCTTGGCATACTCTTCAAAAATCTGTTCCGCTGCATGAGGTTCAAAAATCCACATCGTCCGATTTACTCCGTCCATGGCCACGGTCCCTTGGCCTTTGTTGCCATATTCCGATTTTTTCTGCCACATCCAATTCGAATCTTTTTGATAATGCTGATAAACACGTTGGTAAAAATCACGCGCTAATCCTCCAATCACTTCCTTATTTCCCGTATCCGTAAAACCTAATCCACCAGAAGTCAATCCTCCCAAATGCGTATCAGGGCAAACAATTAACACCGACTTCCCCATTTTTTTTACTTGGACCGCAGCAATGACTGCGGATGCATTGCCCCCATAAATAATCACATCCGCTGATTTAATTTGGGAGAAAAGGAAATAGGGCAATAATAGAATGAGTACAATTAGGTTCCGTTTCATTAGACTTTGAAGATTATATTTTTACGTTTAAATATAGATAAAATAACAAACCAAATCACAAGGTAAACAAATGCGCCGGCCAATGAAGCCCAGCGCAAATCAGTAAAAAAGGGTTGAATTGCTAGTTGGTACACATACGAAATAAACCCCATCTCCGTATGTTCCAGATCTCCAGAAACAGGAATTTTAATCATATTCAAGGCCCTTGGGATGATCCCTGAAAAGAAAAAAACGAGCATCGGATTAACCCCAAAAATGACAAAAATAGACGTCCATTTTTTGATGTTTTTTTGCTCGATTAATTCGTGCAAAACGCCCAAAAATAAAAAAGCAAAGCCTGAAGATACGAGTACAAATGAACTGGTCCAAAGGGATTTATTGATCGGGAAATACGGACCCCAACAAAGTCCTAATGCTATGCAAACAATTCCAATTAGGCTTAAGTACATACTTTTCCGTGCTTGCGAATGCATCAAAATTTTGCCTGCAAAAATACCGGAAATGCCGGTGGACAAAGCGGGAATGGTACTTAAAATTCCCTCGGGATCCCAGGTTTTTGAGGTGGCCCATAAATGTCCGGGCAATAAATAATGATCAAGCCAAGCGGCTAAATTTTTACCCATTTCTACATTGGCCGCGCCAAAGCCAGGAACGGGAATTTGTGTCATCAGCACAAAATATAATATAAGAAAAAAGGATCCTAAAGCCCCCAGAAGGCGTAATGAGCAAAAATGATACAATAAACTGATGATAAAAAAGACGAGCGAAATTCGTTGAAGTACCCCAGGAATTCTCACATGTTCAAAAGATTCAAAGCCTCCAAAACACAAAAAAATAGTTAACATAAATAGCCCAATAGCTACATAAAATTGTTTTTTAAACGCATAATTTCCTAGTAATAAAACCGTCATGA
>CAMARL010000239.1 GCA_945860325.1 Spirosoma fluviale
AATCGGCCTTCATTTATGAGATTTAGACGTAGAGATGCAGATGTAGACCAAGTTAAATTAGGATTAGAGCGCATTAATGTGGCCAGAAATTTTTTCAAAGAAGCTCAGGCTTATTTAAATGAAAAAACGCATGCTGCCACCAATTTAAAATATGAGGCTTGCAAGGGATTATTTGATCGGTCTAAATCCTTGTATGTCAACTGTGACCTAGTGAAGGAGATGTTGGCTGCCATACATTTGGCCGCGGAATTTAATTTTAAATTAGTCATTGTAGGTGGAACGGATGCTTGGATGATTGGCGATATTTTAAAGGAAAATAAGGTCGCGGTCATATTAGCGGAGCCACATAGTTTACCGGCAACGGATGATGATGCGGTAGATCAGCCTTATAAAACAGGGGCGATGCTTCAAAAAGCGGGTGTACTCTTTACTATTTGTCAGGATGGTTCTGATGGATATAACCAACAACGTAACTTGGTATTCCAGGCAGGAACCATGGTTGCTTATGGCTTATCAAAAGAGGAGGCATTGCAAGCGATTACTTTGAATGCTGCCAAAATATTAGGTATTGATTCGCGTACAGGAAGTCTTGAAAATGGGAAAGATGCCAATCTTGTTATTTGCAATGGAGATATCTTAGACATGAAGTCGAGTACGGTAACACATGCCTTTATTCAAGGGAGAGCTGTCAACTTAGATAATAAGCATAGCCAACTGTTTGAAAGATATAAGTATAAATATTCGATTAAATAAAAATATGGGTTCAAAAATGACAGGAGTGGAATTTATTCTACTCCTTTTTTTGTAATTAATTGAAATGGAATATGTCATTAAATGACATTTATCCGACTATAAGTCTAGTAAAATTCCCAATTGGCACAAACGAAATCAGTATAGTTATTAAAATTTATTTTGTTGTATAATTTAATAGGTAATTTGAAAAACATATTTGAAATATGTATAAAAATTTAACCACTAAATACCTAAGATTATGAAAACAAAATTGAATTTCTCGGTACTTTTAATTAAATCTCGCCGGTCAAAGCGACTGACCCAACGCGAAGTGGCACAGGCTGTCGGAGTAAGCCAAAGCGCTTACAATTATTGGGAGTCGGGCAAACATTATCCAAACGTCCAAAAGATTTTTTCTTTAACTCGAGTCTTGAGTATACCGATTGAAGAAATGATTGGCGGTTGACCTTTAAAATCCTTGGACTTAATCACCAAGGATTTTTTTATTCGTGGACTTAATATGATTACCTTTGAATGATGATCATTTATCTGAAGAATTTAACGAGTTTTGTTTTCGTTGTTGGATTGCTCCTTGGTTGTGGCAGTGCTGAGAAATCGGTACAAAAAAACACTTATTTTGCATGGTCGGCTTTCTTGAAGCAACAAATTAATGGCTATGCCCAATCAAATCAAAGGGTTCACAAGACGGTAGTCATGGATGGGAAAAAGGAGGTTAAAATTGTCTCAAATTTAGATTGGGAAAAGGAATTTGCCCTATACTTAGAGGCGGATCTTAATAAGCCAGCGTATGAAAAGAGTTATGATAACCTTTCTGAACCTGGATTTTATTGGTATTCCTTGAAAAAAGACGAAAATCTACCAGTCAAAAAGATGATTATTCATTTAGATGCTAATGAACGCCCAACCAAAGTGGAAATAGAGATTTCTCAAAAAAACTTTTTATTTGAAACTCGGAAAAAGCTGTTTATGAATTTTTCAAATGGACGTATTCAAACGTATTATATTGAAGGAATGCAGCAGTTTTTTTTAGCAGAACCCACCAGCTATAAAATATTAGGCGTGTTAATCGCCAAATAATCCACTCGATAAGTAGCGATCTCCTCGGTCACAGATGATACATACAATTAGGCCTTCTTCTAATTCATTGGCCAGCCGGATACTAGCTGATACGCCACCGCCACTACTCATTCCTCCAAAAACACCTTCTACTTTCGCAAGTTTTCGAGTCATTTCGGTGGCATCCAACTCGGAAACATCCATAATTCGGTCTACGCGTGAGGGGTCATAAATTTTAGGGCGGTATTCGATGGGCCAACGCCTGATTCCGGGTATTTTAGACCCTTCGGTTGGTTGGCAACCCACGATTTGAATATCAGGATTTTGTTCTTTTAAATACATGGAAGTGCCCATAATCGTCCCCGTAGTCCCCATAGAGCTAACAAAATGAGTAATTTTTCCCTGAGTATCTCGGTAAATTTCAGGACCAGTGGTTCTATAATGGGCTAAATAATTATCGGGATTTTCAAATTGATTCAACAAAATGTACTCGCCAGATTTTGATTTTTCTACAACATAATCGCGCGCTGATTCGATGGTTTCTGTTAGCGTTACTCGCGCCCCAAAGGCCTCCATCGTCAGGATACGTTCTTTGGTCGAATTGGATGGCATGGCTAATTCAATTTCAATACCATATAAACGGGCAATCATGGCTAATGCGATGCCGGTGTTTCCTGAAGTTGCTTCGATTAATTTAGTCCCCGCCTTGATTTCTCCTCGCTCTAATGCTCCCTGAATCATGCTTTTTGCCGCACGATCTTTGACCGACCCTCCTGGATTATCTCCCTCTAATTTCCCAAAAATTTTAACTTTGGGATTATCATGCAAACGAGTAAGTTCCACTAATGGGGTATTGCCAACCAAATCTAATAAGTTGCTCATTTTAACCTTTGATTAATTTTGAATTGGCCTGATGATATATTTTAGTTTGTGCAGGAACACTATGAGTAAGCCAAACATTTCCACCTATAATCGATTCTTTTCCCACGACGGTTTCACCTCCTAAAATGGTGGCACCTGAATAGATAACCACCCCATCTTCGATGCTTGGGTGTCTTTTTGTCGAGGCCATTTTCTTGTCGACGGAAAGCGCACCTAATGTTACTCCTTGATAAATTTTCACTCGCTCACCGATTGTACACGTCTCACCGATCACAATTCCTGTCCCATGATCCATGAAAAAATACCGACCTATTTTTGCCCCCGGATGAATATCGATTCCCGTTTTTGAATGGGCATATTC
>CAMARL010000240.1 GCA_945860325.1 Spirosoma fluviale
GATCGCTTTTTTGGGAACTTTAGCTAATCCCCCAAAATCTACGGCCGCATCTATTTTAGTATTGATGTCCAAAGTCATTAATCGAGTCTTCGAATTAATTAGCGATCCGGGCTCATTAAATCCAATGTGGCCATTGCGCCCAATTCCTAATAAATGAAAATCCAATCCACCCAGTTTTTCAATCTTATCTTCATAGTCTTTACAGAACTCAGGTATTTTTTCGATAGGCAATGTCCCATCCGGTAAATGGTAATTTGTTACCGGTATGTCAATTTGATCAAAGAGTTGTTCCTTCATAAATCGCACATAACTTTGAACAGAATCCGGCTCCATGGGGTGGTATTCGTCTAAATTAAATGTGATAACATTTTTGAAACTTAAGCCCTCCTCTTTGTGCATCCGAATAAGTTCTTGGTATACTTTTTTCGGTGAAGAACCTGTGGCTAATCCCAAAACGGCTGGTTTATTCTCCTTCGCTTTTTGCCTGATTAATGCGGCTATTTCTAAGGCAACGGCCTTGGATGCTTTTTCTGAATCATCGAAAATGGTTGTTGGGATTCTCTCAAAACTGATTGCGTGTTCCATAATTATTTATTTATCTTCGATGCGACCACAATGAAATCTAATTCTAATGTGTCAAATATTCTTAATATTGTTTTAATAGACGGGTTACCTTTTCCTAACTCAATGGAATGAATGGTTTTAATGGCTACTCCACTTTTTTCACTCAATTCTTCTTGTTTTAATCTCAGGGCACCTCTTTTTTCTCTAATTATTTTTCCAAATATTTTTAAATCCATAGTCCATCTTTCAGTGGGTAAAAATACGAGTAAAAATCATATTTAAAAATTATCGGCAATATGTTACTGATAATTTAATTTTTTAATATTTTATGATGAGTGGTTGTGGGAATTGGATATTGTACCTTAAATTTGTTTTTATGAATATGAATATTCGAGCCCTAATCATCATACTTGTTTGCCTAAGTTTCTCCAATTTAGTTGTAGCTCAGAAATCTACATTAAGTGGTTACTTAAAAGATGCCCTTAATGGGGAAGGTTTAATCGGTGCTAATGTTTATGTTAAGGAATTGAAAGTAGGTAACTCTTCAAATACCTATGGTTTTTACAGTATCACACTAAATCCCGGAGAATACACGTTGGTTTTCAGCTCATCGGGATACGAAAAAATCGAACGAAAGGTCCTATTTTCAGGAGTCTCTCAAGTACTTAATTTGGAATTTAAATCAACTAATAAAGAATTAGATGAGGTGGTTGTTCGCACGAGAGCCGTTGACGAAAACGTAAAAGGAATCGAAATGTCAGTAAATAAAATTGACATTAAGACCATTCGTAAAATACCTGCATTACTGGGTGAAGTTGATTTAGTAAGGGCCATTCAGCTCCTGCCTGGTGTTTCTACCGTGGGCGAGGGCGCTTCTGGTTTTAACGTTCGTGGTGGTGGTGTGGACCAAAATCTAGTCTTACTAGATGATGCTCCTGTCTATAATTCATCCCATTTATTTGGTTTTTTCTCTGTATTTAATCCGGATGCGGTTAAAGATGTTAAACTTTATAAAGGGGGTATTCCCGCGCAATATGGAGGTAGGGCATCTTCCATTTTGGATGTAAAAATGAAGGAAGGGAATTCCAAAAAGCTCGAAATAAATGGGGGAATAGGCGTTATTTTCTCTCGTTTCTCTATTGAGGCACCCATTGTAAAAGATAAGGCCTCATTCATTTTTGCCGCTAGAAGATCATACATAGACATTTTAGCTAAACCCTTTTTAACGGGTAACAATGCAAATGCAGCCTTTAATTTTTATGATTTAACGGCGAAGGTCAATTATAACATCAATGCTAAAAATACGGTTTTCCTTTCTGGTTATTTTGGAAGAGATGTTTTTGGAACCAGTTTTGGTTTTAATTGGGGTAATGGCACCATATCCTCTCGCTGGAACCATGTTTTTTCTGAAAAGCTATTTATGAATGCCACGGCTTTTTATAGCAATTATGATTATTTATTGGACTCAGATATTGAAAATAAAAGACCTAGTGATTCATTTAAATGGTCTTCCAACATTGAAAATTTAAGTATAAAGCCTGATTTTACCTATTACGTTAACCCAACCAATACGGTTAGTTTTGGGGGGCAAATTCTTTCATATGAATTTAAACCTGGTAAGGCTATCGCCACATCCACTGGGGAGAAACGGGAATTTGGCCAAGCAAATAAAAAAGGAACGGAGTCATCGGCCTACATAAGCCAAGAATTGAAAATCTCACCTGTCTTTTCCGTTCAATACGGAATGAGGTATTCATATTATGATTATAAAAGTTTGAATGGCGAATATTATGATCGAGTTAAAGTGCCTATCTCAACTGAAAATGCGTCAGGCTATATTTTAAAAATCAATAAAACAGATCCGAATACCACTGTCGCTTCATACGGAAATTGGGAGCCTAGATTATCCTTGAATTTAAATGTAGGTCAAAATGCATCCATTAAAACAAGTTATAATCGCCTAGCTCAATATGTGCATTTGATGTCCAATACGGCAGCTTCTACTCCTTTGGATGTTTGGACTTCATCGACCAATAATATAAAACCACAGTTGGCTGACCAAGTTGCCATGGGCTTCTTTAAAAATTTGGGGCCTGACGGAAATAATTATGAAACTTCGGTCGAGGTTTATTATAAGGCGATGCAAAATCAGATTGATTATGCGGATCGAGCTAATTTGTTTTTGAACCCTTATTTTGAAAAAGACTTGCTGTTTGGAGATGGTAGAGCCTATGGAATTGAGTTTTTTGTCAAGAAAAACGTAGGCAAATTAACGGGTTGGATGAGCTATACATTAGCTCGGACCGAACGAAAAATTGAAGGATTAAATGGAGGTGTCTGGTATGCAAATCGATATGACCGTACCCACACTTTAAATGTAATCGGTCAGTATAGCCTAAGCGATAAATGGTCTTTTGGGGCTAATTTTGCTTATATTACAGGTGTTCCTTATTCGATTCCCG
>CAMARL010000241.1 GCA_945860325.1 Spirosoma fluviale
AAAGAGAAAAAAAAGATTTGTTAACAAAGTGTAATTTCTTTATCATCACTAGGGGAAGATTTTTAAATTAGCTTTAAAATAAGGTAAAAACATTTTAAATTTTATTCAATGTCCATTAATTATCAGGTTAACCCAGAAATTTCAGTTCACGATTTGATTGATATTTTACATAAATCCACGTTGGGATTGAGAAGGCCGTTGGCGGATTTAGAGGCGATGGAGAGTATGTTGGCGCATGCCAACTACTACATTGGGGCGTATGAAAATGGGAATTTAGTAGGTCTGGCGCGTGCGATGACTGATTTTGTGTATACGACTTATTTAGCGGATTTGGCGGTCGATGAAAAATATCAGCATCAGGGGATTGGAAAAGAATTAATTAAAATCTTGAAAATAAATATCCCAAAAGCGAAATTGATTTTATTGGCCGCGCCCGCGGCTGAGGCATATTATCCTAAAATCGGGATGCAAAATCATCCGCATTGTTATTTTATAGACCGAATCGAGGAGATTAATTGATAACAACGAGTCGTTTAGTGGAAGTTCTTCCCTCTCGACTTATGTAAGAAATAAAATAATTGGCACTAGGCCATTTGGTCACATCGACGACCCTTTCACGCTCCACGTCAATGGTATCCGTATAAAATACAAAGCCATTCATGTCATAAACTTTTATACTTCCTTGTATTAATTTAGGCCACCTAAGCGTAAATTGTTTGGTAGCGGGATTTGGCCCAATGGTGAAAACGTCAGATTCTCCGTCAACCATTTGAATCGGAAATCCAGAAAATCCAAGAGCTCTCATGCCCAATTTATTTTTCAAATAAGGTCCCGGATACGGATACTCGGCAAGGCCTACGACAAAATTTGAATGAAAACTAGGGATATAACTAACAATATTGCCTTCATATTGTGAGGTTAAAGTGATGGCTATTCTTTTCCCGTTAATCACTTCGATTTTTTTGATATTTTTTGACATGGATTTAGTGTTTATTTCATCCCAAAAAAATTGATCAGCGAGTGTTAATTTATGTGTTTTGTTTTTAAGGTCTACGACCATTGTGTCATTAGGAATTACAATATTTTGCCCTTCTTCAAAATCAATGAAAAGTTTATCTCGATCTTTTTCAGATAGAAAATAAGCTCTTTGAATTTTTGGACTATTAATTTCGGTGGGCCAATTCCGCTTGTAAATTTCTTTTGAGATAATTCTAAACTGTTCTAAAGCCGCTTGCCGATATCCATCATTGCTGTAATGAAGTCGGTCAAAACCTTTGATTCCTACCGTTGCATAAACCTTTACATAAGGATCATATGCTTGTTTTCTTTGATCCTCTCGAACATAAGCGGCTTCAGGATAAGGATATTCGTACACGTTGTTTTGTGAAACAAATAGAAACTGAGAAGTAGGAAAAAACTTTTTATACTTTTGTTTTAAGTTTTCAAATTTCACCCCCCATAAATATTTGGTACCTATGGAAGCCGCGGCTTCGGATTCTCCTTGACGGTAGATGATGCCTTTCACATGGTTTAATGTCCCCGATTTCAAGGCTTTATAATACATGATATTTCCTCCATCTGGAGATGAAATATTGCCATCTAGAATGGAAAGCCAATCAATATCGGAGCCACCGGCAGCCGAATTTATGATGGAAATAGGAATTTTTTCGGATTCATAAAGTAATCTAGCCATCTCTGCGGCCCAGGGCCCAATTCGGGCTCCACCCACGGGCAGTGACCATAAAGTATCAGCTAAACTATAAGGCCCAAAATTTTCATTTCCCTGAACTAAGCCAAATGACCTTACCCATTCCCCTTGATAAACAAAATTATCAATTGGCCCAATCCATGCATTCGATTGCCCAGTAACATAATATACATCCCCGGCCACCACATTTTTTCGCTTAACAACTAAGCTAGAATCTTTGCCTTTAAACCCGTAAACCTCAAAATCATACTCGGCTAATTCTGCTGGTATTTGGAATTTAGTTGAAAATTTAGCCGAAGATCCGCTAAATGTTAAAGCGACTTTCTGGTATTTATTGTTGGCGCTATTTCGCAAAATTCGAACGGAAACGGCGGTAAATTCGGTAGATTTTGCCACTCCTTCTACCGAAATATCGGCCAAATTCGTAGACTCTCTAGGATATAATTGAAAATCTTGAGGTAATTTATTGAAAGTAAAAGAGCCAAAAGTCTGAGCTGAAGTTCTACCTAATAAAAATAAACTAAAAAATAAAAGTAAAATAATTTTTTGCATCTCAGGTAATAAGGCTTTGCTTTTAAGAGCTCACAATTTACAACAAATCGCCAAATTATTTTGAAATAATACCCCTAAAAATAATTTTAGCAAATCTCATTTCAGTAAAATCCATTAACTTTGAAACTTATCAAGTTTATTATGAACGTCGTTGTTTTTACAGGGGGTAATGGAAATGCTAATCTAATTAAGCACTTAAAAGATTTATCCTATGTGAATTTAAGCCTTTTAATCAACGGATATGACGACGGTCTTTCAACTGGTGTAATTCGAAGTGCCAACCAAGGCATGCTTGGGCCCTCAGATTACCGTAAGAATTTCACCTATATTTTAGATGATTTCACCGATTATAATCGGAATCTTAAAAAACTTTTTGAACATCGACTAAATGAGGAAGAAACGAGAGTTCTTCTGCATAATCCTGATGAATTGATCAAAAATCTGATCCAAGAACATTATGTGTTAGACCGTCGTTCAGAAAATTTTATTACTCGACATTTTGAATTAGGTTCTCAAAAGCTTTTAAAGTTCACCCATAATTTTTCCATTTTGAATGGTTTTAGTGTGGGGAATATCATTATAGGCGGTATTTATGCAGAAACAAATGATTTTAATCTTGCATTATATATATTAACTACTCAATTTGAATTAACTGCAAAAATTATAAACATATCTGCGGCCGATGATTCAAAATTAGTGGCCTTTGACGGGGATGGGAATTTTTTAGCGAATGAAGCGGATATCGTCAACTACGATGGCAATA
>CAMARL010000242.1 GCA_945860325.1 Spirosoma fluviale
AGCCATTCCCTCCGCCTCATAGCGTGCGGATGGATTTGTGATTATTTCAACCTTGTCGATCAGGTTTCCCTGTAAGCCAGCTAATCCACCGCCACTCATTCCCACCATAGTAGATGGTTTTCCGTCCACTAAAATTCGAACATTTTCACTTCCTCTTAGTCTTACTCCTCCTTCTCCATCTACTTGGACCGAGGGCAAATTGCCTAAAATTTCAGCTGCGGTAGCTCCTTTATTGGCTAAATCAGTTCCAACATTAAATATCCGTTTATCCAATGCGAGTTCCATACTGGCTTTCTGACCCTTTACGGTCACCTCTGCTAAGGTCTTCGTAATGGATTTGATTTTGATTGTCCCTAAATTAATGGATGATTTTTCTTTTGAAAGGGTCTGATTTTTTAAAGTAATGGGCTCAAATCCAACACTTTCAATGATTAGATCATATGTTCCGTAAGGCGCTTCCACTGCAAAATCTCCTTTTTCGTTACCAATAGCTCCTGCCATTGCTTTTTGGGGATTTCCACTCATTAACCTTATACTAGAGAAAGGAATGATGTCCTGAGTAGTTTCGTCGATGGTCTTTCCTGTAAATTTACCTTTTGCACCTGTTTGTGCTTGGACTGAATTAAATGTAAGTGTGCACAAGGCAAACAAATAGAGTAATGACTTTCTCAAATTGAATCGTTTTAAATTAAGCTACAAACTTAAAAAGACTAATTCATATTTTGTATACTGACATATAAGTTTATGTGGCAGGATTTAAGCCTTTGGTCGAAAATGTTGGTGGATTATTTGTACTCTATTTTTTCAAACAAATGAATAGAATGCTTGATTGTTAGAAAATGTTAGGATGAATTCATTCAATTTAGAAAATGTTCCAAAATACGAAATGGCGAATCTTAGAATTGCACCCTATTGAATTTTATCTACCAGTGCTTCATTTTAATGGGCTATTACGTTCCTTTTTCAATGAATTATAGACCAAAGTATCCATCAGGCCATTCATCCACTTATTTAAAAAAACGGTCAATTTACCCTGAAAAGTCATAATTAAAGTCTTTTTCTTTTGTTGGTATGCGCGAATAATTTTTTTAGCTACCTCATCTGCCGACATCATTTTTTCTTCTTCTCTCATGGATTCCCCGGTTATATTTCCTTCAGCGTTAAGCGATGAGTTCCTAATGTTGGAAGCAGTAAACCCTGGACATGCGATCAACACATGAACTCCGGAATGCAATAATTCAGTTCTCAATGCTTCTAAAAAACCATTCATCGCAAATTTGGAAGCCGAATAACCACTTCGAACAGGTAATCCACGATACCCCGCAATGGATGAAATCCCAATGATTCCTCCTTTTGATTCTTTTAAATAGGGTAAAGCAGCTTGGGTTGCATAAACAGTACCCCAAAAATTGATATCCATCACTGTTTTTAATACGTCTACGCTTACATCTTCAAACATAGACCTCATCGATATTCCTGCATTGTTGACCAATAAGTCGATGTGCCCAAATTGATCAACCACTTTTTTTATCATCGATTGGGTTTCTTTTTCTGAACTGCTGTCACAAGGAAAGCCCATGATCGAAATCCCTGATTGTTTTAATTCATCTATGGTTGCTTGTAGTTTCTCTTGGTTTCTGCCTGTGATAACGATGTGGGCGTCCAATAGTCCATATTCTAAGGCTAAAGCTTTTCCTATTCCTGAGGAACCCCCTGTAATGATAATCACCTTGTTATTCATGTGAAAAAATTTAGAACGAAGTTACTAGTTTTGATTGGCTTGCACATATAAAGCCGTATTTTCGTCAATATTTTAATGTAAATGAGTAAAAAGAAGGAAAGAATTCCAGTGGTTTTGGAGCAAATACCAATTTTAGACTTTGCTGCAGAAGCTAAATGCATATCTAAAGTGAACGATGAAATTATTTTTGTTCAAGGGCCTGTGGCCCCTGGTGACATAGCCGACTTACGAATATTAAAGTCCAAAAAGAAGTTTAAGCAAGCCCAAGCCATTAATATTCAAGCCCTTTCGGCTCATAGAGTCGAAGCTCCTTGTTCTCATTTTGGGGTATGCGGGGGTTGTAAATGGCAACATGTTTCCTACGAATCCCAATTAGCTTTTAAATCCCGCCAGGTTTCAGATAATTTAACCCGAATTGCAAAAGTACCCCTTCCGGAATTTATGCCTATCCTAGGCTCAGATGAGGCATATTACTATCGGAACAAACTTGAATTTACTTTTTCGTCGGCTCGTTGGCTTACCAACGATGAAATAGGTTCTGAGGATTTAGGTTCTTTGCATGCCTTAGGATTTCACGTTCCGGGCCGATTTGATAAAATATTAGCCATAGATCATTGTTATCTTCAACCCGATCCCTCCAATGCCATTCGAAATAGTGTTTTCGAATTTGCGGAAAAAAACAATATTTCATTTTACGAATTGAAATTTCAAAAGGAAGGTGCTTTACGAAATTTGATCATTCGGAATACGAGTATTGGTCAATGGATGGTTACGGTGCAGTTTGCCTATGCTGAGCCACAAGAAATAGAATCTGTGATGGCTTTTTTAAAAGCCGAATTCCCAATAATTACCTCATTAAATTACGTAATTAATCAAAAAGGAAACGATACTTTTCATGATCTAGAAGTAGTTTGTTACCATGGAAAACCCTTCATAGAGGAAAAAATGGAGGATTTGGTCTTTCAAATTGGCCCAAAATCTTTTTTTCAAACCAATTCAAAACAAGCTATCCGCCTGTACCAATTGGTTCGCCAATATGCCGGTTTAACTGGATCTGAAATCGTATATGATTTATATTCGGGGACTGGTACGATTGGTTTGTTTTTGGCCAATCAAGCCTCCAAAATAGTGGGTCTAGAATATGTGGAAATGGCGGTGGCTGATGCGCATATCAATGCTAAATTAAATAATATAGATCACGCTTCTTTCTTTGCCGGCGACATGAAACGGGTACTAACGGAGGAATTTATTTCCATGCATGGGAAGCCAGACGTGATTAT